>JAUQYT010000066.1 GCA_030587605.1 Candidatus Njordarchaeum guaymasense | reverse complement strand
CTAATCACTGAACTCTATTCTTCAATCTGAAGAGCCAGCACTATTCTTCACACGTTTGAGGTAATTCATGTAGTCGAGCATTGCCCTTATAGCCTGTGCAGCTGTCTGAGGATCTTCGTAAACTGGGATGCCTCCCTTTTCCCATAGGTATCGCAAAACACTACTATTCTCCTTGGCGTGTATTGTCAAGCCTATTATAGGTTTACCATACTTGTTCTTGAGTTCCGCTAATAACCTAGCCTCGTCTAGTTCCCTTTTGGTTCCCATCTCAATAATGGTTTTGTCCCCCAAGACTCCAGTAAATGCTTCGAGGAGTCCGATCCCAATGACCACGACGCTGTCAATGTAGTCCCTCCTGATCAGAGTTTCAGCGCAACTCAGAACCACGTGTTCACCGAACGCTCCATCAGTTGTATCCACAGGGTTACCATGTGACCAGTATTTTGGCAGTATATTGCTCAGAGCTTCTATGTCCCCGTAGGCTAGGGGTGGAACCTTAAGGTTGAATCGATCGGCGTGATCCATGAACTGTACGCCAACGCCTCCGCCAAAAGTAACGATACCCAAGTTTGCTCCTTTCGGGAGCGGCTGAGTTGAGAAAGCAACTGCCAGATCAAACATCCTTGAAACGCTATCAGCACGTATGGCGCCACTTGCCCTTAGTGCAGCCGAGACGACCTTGTCTGAGCCGGCTAGGGCTCCAACATGGGACGCCACAACCCTTTGGCTGATCTCACCGGTTCCAGCCTTCATGACTACGACAGGTTTTATCTGGGACGCCTCCCTAATGGCCTCCATGAATTTCCGCCCATTCTTTAACCCCTCAGAATAAGTCATTATGACCTTTGTTGCTGGGTCATGTGCATAATATGTTATAATGTCTGATATAGTGAGGTCAGCCGAGTCACCCACATTAACGAACTTACTTAGACCTCTTCGTCTCCGATGTGTTAATCCATGGACGACGACACCTGGGCTTCCTCCTTGGGATACAAAGGCTATGTCGCCGGGAAGCGGTCTTATTGGGCCGAGTATCGCTGAGAAACTTGAAGCAGCGCTGTACACGCCATTGCAGTTCGGTCCTGAGAAGCGTATGCCGCCTCTCTTGGCTATTTGAGTTACCTCGTGCTCTAGGTTCCCGCCTGACTCGTCGACTTCACTGAATCCTGCCGAGATAATTATGGCTGTCTTCACGTTCTGTGAGACACATTCCTCCATTGTTTCTGGCACGTACTTTGCTGGCAAAGTGAAAATGGCGCAGTCAATGTTTTCCTTGATCTGGCTTACTTTACTAACTGTCTTGAGACCCATTATGTTTGAGGCTGCGTTTGGGTTTACTAAGTAGAGTTTTCCTCCGAATCCGCCATCTACGATGTTCTTTATTACAAACCCGCTTACGCTGATAAGATCTCTTGATGCGCCAATACAAGCTGCGACATTCGGGTTGAAAAAGGGCTCAAGTTCATCAACGATAGTAGTCCTGTTCTCAGGCAAGTTGCGCAGTTCGCTCCTCACTTCTTTTTTTGCAGAGCTTAATTCAGTGGGAAAAAAAGTATAAAAAGGTATTCTAGGGGTTGTTGACGTTTGGTATCGACGCCAATGATCTCTCTAAGTCTGGCTGAGCCTCGATGTCTATGAGTTTTCCATTCAGATAGTCCTCGTATGCTTTGAGATCGAGGAGTCCATGCCCACTGAAATTGAATAGGATCGCCCTCTTTTCTTGGGTCGCCTTGCATTTTATGGCTTCGTCGATCACAGCCTTCACAGCGTGGCATGTTACAGGGGCGGGAACTATTCCCTCAGTTCTGGAGAATATCTTGCCTGCTTCCATGGCTTCACTTTGCGAGTATGACCTTGATGTCACGAGACCCTTTCTAATCAGAAGGCTGAGAGTGGGCGCTTTTCCATGATATCTCAGTCCGCCTGCGTGGATTGGTGGACACTGGTAAGTGTGTCCCAGAGTGTACATTTTGAGTAGGGGCGTGAGTTTGCCTGTGTCGGCGTAGTCGTATGCGTATATTCCTCTTGTTGTTGATGGAACTGCCTTAGGTTCCACGCCCACGAATGTTGTGTCAGATTTTCCTTTCAGCTTGTCCTGGAGCAATGGGTATGCAAGTCCAGCGAAGTTTGACCCACCTCCAATACATCCAATTATGACGTCGGCATTGACATCAAGCTCTTCTAGTTCTCTCTTGGCTTCGAGTCCGATGATGCTCTGGTGCAGTAGAACATGGTTTAGAACACTTCCCAAAGAGTATTTGGTCGATTCATGGCTTAGGCAGTCCTCTAGCGCTTCACTTATGGCCATCCCGAGGGAGCCAGGGTGTTCGGGGTCTCGCGAAAGAAAGCTTCGTCCTACTTCCGTATGGTTGCTTGGTGATTCAACGACTTGCGCGCCGTAGAGTTCCATCATCACGCGTCGGTATGGTTTCTGTCTATAGCTTGCCCTAGTCATGTATACCGTGCACTTCATGTCGAAGCACGCGCACCCTAGTGCAAGGGCGCTCCCCCACTGGCCAGCACCAGTTTCAGTTGTTAGACGTTCAACTCCTTCCCTGCTCGCGTAGTAAGATTGTGGTATCGCTGTATTGAGCTTGTGGCTCCCTGTTGAGCTCAGATCCTCGCGCTTGAAGTAGATCTGTGCAGGAGTCCTCAAGTATCGTTCAAGTCGTGTTGCCCTCTGAATTGGCGTTGGGCGACCATTCCTGATGTAGGCTTCAATGACTTCCTCGGGTATTCTGATGAATTGCTCAGTCGATCCCTCTTGGATAACGCATTCCTTTGCGAATATTCTAAGCAACGATTCAGGTGACGCTGGTTCCAATGTCTTCGGGTCCAGGGGTGGCGGCAAGGGTTCAGGTAGATCTGGGATTACGTTGTACCATGTTCTAGGTATCTCGTCGACGGGTAGATTTACCTTAAGTTGGTTTTCTCTCAATGACCTTTTCACCTCCTATTAGATTGTGGTCCAGAAAAAACACGGGACGAAGCGCGATGTGGAATGTGGCATATAGTATGTTGCCAACTACCACTGCCAGCGAAAAGTAGAGTACTGCCACCACCAGCAGTGACAAAATACTGAGATCGGAGATGGGATCACACGTCTATGGTGGCAACTGGGCTTCATGTGCATGAGAAAAAACAAGTCGCGCAAAGACAAGGGTTTTACGAGGTCGCTGGTCTTTCCTAAGAGGTTCTCACTAGCTGAGAGCGCTATCGATGATCCAAACGCAATCCCCTTGCCTCACTTTGTTATGCCTCCGAACTACACACCTCGGTTAAGGAAACTCTAATGCAGAATTCCTCTTAATAAGACTTTCCAATCCGACGCCAAGAAGTCTTACAAGATCCAGTGTGGTACTGGGATAATATTCTTTAACTGGGCGAATCCGCTTAAATACCAATGGAATTCATGCAGATAGACAATGTTACCTCGATGAATCACGTCCAGTCCAGTGAAGGTCAGTAAGATGGTTGGCGCTAGAGAAGTTCTTAACAAGCTCATTTGGGACAAGAGGTTCACCTTGGCTGATTACGCCATAATCTTCATTCACAGGGGAGCGCCTCACGATCTCAAGGTCGTCCGGGCCAGCCATGTCAAAGACATGGAGAAGAGTTTCTTCATCATCGACGAGGACACAATGATCCCATTCCATAGGGTACGAGCGATAAGAAACATCAAGACTGGAGAAGACATCTACACCAGAGAAGGGGGAGTGCAGTATCCACTAGAGGAGATCGAAGGCCACGAGGGGCTCGGTGACTTCGAGGACAAGGCGCATCATCTTGGCACAGAAGAAGTGAGAAGTGACAGCGCGGGCACTATCCAATTTGGTGCAAGACTATCGTTTCCGGAGAAGGACCTGGAATCCTTCAGGGAGAGGGTGAAGGAGGGGTTGAAGTTTGGGATGGTTGAACTATCATTCTTTGAATATAGCGCTGCCCCTCAGGAATCAGAAAAGTACAGATCTATCGTGACATTCGCAGAGAACGTTGCACTTGAATCTGGGCTCAATATAGCTTCACTCCATTTACCTAATGTCAACATGCTAAACGAATCCACTGTAAGAGAACTTCTCGACACATTTCTCCCATTCTGCAGCCACGTTGAGTGCAATAATATAGTAGTTCACCCAGCAAAAGTCAAAGATATCTCGTCTCACGAACTAGACCGTGTGAGGGCAAAACTAAGAACTGTTCTCAAGGAAGCCGCAAATGAACTTGAACGATACAGTGTCACCCTTTCCATAGAAACATTCCCAGGGACTCACAGAATCCTCTCAGGGGCAACCGACATACGGAACTTCCTAGAGTACATGCCCTCTGTTTTTCAAATAGCATACGACACATCGCATACAACAGGAGGCACGGATGAAGTTATCGAAGACATAATGCGTAACATTGACAAGATTAATGTCTTTCATTTCTCTAACCGGCATGAAGAGGAACACCATATACCTATCTTTGACTCAAAAGGAGAACTCAACTTCAACAAGATAATCAGAACCATAAGATCAAGCGAATTCAGCGGGATGGTTGTTCTAGAATATCAGCCAACCAGATATAGGATGCTCTTAGAACACGATCTAAAGACACTAAAAAACATACTCAACTACAAGTGAAAAGGGCGGAAAACACAGGAAAACAAAAAAAGGAAAGGTACGCGGCTAATGTCGCGGTTCCTCACCCTCAGTTACGTTTTCCACGTTGTTCTAACCGAGCGGGATCACTCCGACAGTCATTGCAAGTTTCGTGAAATAGGCGATCTCGTTAGCTGCACCGTAGATCATCATTTTACCTTGCTCTAATAGCGAGCCGCTGCCTATTGGCTTAGCTTTACCTGATATCATATCATTCCAGGCATCTTGGTCAACTTTCAACGTTAGATCGGGGGCAGGATACAATCCACTTCCGAACTCTGCTCCATCAGAGCGGAAAATTATGTGGAACTCCTTTGGACCAATCTGGAAGTTGTGAACCCTTCCATAGTAACCTTTGAGCCATGTTTTCAGAATGTCCTTCGCTTTGGGGTTCTTGTTAATTGCTTCGACAAGTTTCTTGAATCCAGCCTCAACTTTCTGTAGGTCTACCATACTTTAACTCACCTTCATTCGTTGTTTTCTTCTTCCCCCTTTCTTCACTTCTCGGCGTACTCCTTGACGGCATCTAGGCATATTCGGCGCAGGTTTCCAGCTGAGACACTGCCATACTTCTTGGCCATTTTCTTCTCGAGTTTCTCTACAATGTCGTCGGGTAGAACCAACTCAACATGAACTTTGTTGACGTCTATGAACCATCTACCCATGCTGCCAAAGTATGCGTGCTCTAGAACCCACTTAGATAGATCCTCTTTGTCCATACGGGTTTTTCCAAGCCACTCACTCATTGTTCAATTTCTCCCTCCTACTTGACTAGAACATAGTCGGCATCTAAAGCCGACTTGGTGTATATTCCCTTCACTTTCTCGATCTTCCTGATGCCTGTCGAATCCTTCATGAAGATTATGAATCCCATTGGCCAGTCCAGCGCTATTCTCTGCTGATCGCCCTTCTTTCTACCAACTTCTATGAGCCCACCGCCTGTTGCCCAGTTGTCAACGAGAAGCTTGCAGAGTTCCTCTGGCTTCATTCCAGTGATTTTAGCGAACTCATCAATTTTCGCTTTGGCTTGAGGAGTTAACTCAAATGATACTGGCATTCTTTTTCTCACTTCCTTCTTTTTTATTTCTTTCGTAACGCGGCTCTAATGTACGGTTTGCCCCAGTATTCAGAGAATGTGACGCCTTCAAATGGATACCTTGTTGGTCCAAGTGCTCTCGCTCTCTCAGGTACGCCTAAGCAGAAGGCTGTTACAGGGCGCCATCCAAATGGGATCCCAAAGTGCCTCATTACCATGTCGCGTCGTCTTTCATCGCCTATGCATGGGAAGCTGTCCCATCCTGCTCCAATTCCGAGGCCTGTTGCAGCTAACCACATGTTCTGCATAGCCATAGCAAAGGCCATGTCCGTTATTTCGCGGATCGATGACGGGATCGATGGCATGTCATAGTACTGATCCGAGGTGCAGGATAACAAGACCACATCAGAGTTCTCTGGATATCTGAAGAGGGAGCCGTCAAACATTCCTTCGACAGTGTCTACCCTCCCTTCGGGTGGAACGTACCACAAGCGGTCGGCAGGCATTTCATACTTGAACATTCCGAAAGCCATTGCAGATGTCTCTTGAGCTAAGTCAGCCAATAGTTTCTTTGACTCAGGATCGCGGATCACGATCCATTTCCAAGGTTGAATGTTCTCTGGTGAGGGCGCTTGTCTCCCAGCATCAATTATCCTCTCTACGGTAGCGTCAGGAACCTTTTCACCTTTCTTGAAGTGCCTTATAGTTCTCCTGGTGTAGATCGCTTCAAAAACATCCAAAGGCTTTGACACCTCCACGTTGATTGAATCGTTCTATCCCGCAATAAGTTTAAAAGCATATTGGATACCCTCCCGCGACTCGATCAGGGGAAAAGAGGACTAATCTACTGTCCTTACAACTGCTCCCGCAGGCTTGCTGCAAGCATAAGCGCACTACCTTGGAATGGCAAAGAAAAAGCGGACTCAACACAATACATTTCTTACAGTTGCATACGTTACTGCTGATAACTTGCACATACTTGAGGCTTATATTCAAGCAGTGACGCCTACTACGAATCGAAGAATGGGGCAACAAAATGATCGTCACTTATATAAGGATGAAGAACTGAAAGACAGTTAGCATTATTCGAAGAAAAACAAAAAGGGAGAGAGGAAAACCTTGAGCTTCCAACAAATGATAAAAGGACAAGTTCTGAAGGCTGCTCTCATAGGAGGCATACTTGCACTAATCCTCGTAGTGATCCTGGGGCTAGTATTCGGCTTCCTCCTTTTCCCCGCAGCAGCTATGTCATTGATCCTTGTCCCACTCCTAATAGCCCTAATGATATCAGGTTTCATCACAGGGTTCATAGTAGTCTACGTAATCATGACCATGGCTATCAAGAAACTCTTAGCACTGTTCATGCCTGCACCCAAGGTAGAGAAGAAAAAGAAGTAGCTAAGCGAAACTTGATCCGTTAGGTTGCGAAGAATGAATAGAACAAAGAGGAAAGAGACTAGCGCCAGCTTAGTTGTTCAGGGAGAGATACTCTAATGCTCTCCTTGTACTATTTTTTATTAATCCGTTGTTAATCACAATGTCTCACTGTCGCAGAAGGTGGTGGTAAGCTATTCCCAACATAAAACCCGGTGATTCATCTCCATTTGATAGAGTACGTTCAGCTGTGCAGTTGGCTGAGGGTGACAGGGTTCCCGTAGTCCCCGAGATTACCTATGCTTGTGCTAAGCTTCTCAACCTGAAGTTTTCGGAAGGTTCAAGGAGCCCTGAGAAGATGGCCAAAGCTTTGATAGCTGGGCAAAGGGAGATGGGCTACGACGGCATCTATGCTGGGTGGGAATCTTCCTTCAACGTGATGGCTGAAGCCATGGGTTGCAAGATGAGGATCCCAGCGGACGGAGTTCCAAGTGTAGAAGACCACATTGTCAAGGAAGCCGTCGACCTGGACAAGGTGAAGATTCCAGATCCCTGGAAGAATGACAGATTACGAATAAACCTTCAAGCGATAAAGATTATCAGAGAAACGGTTGGAAACGATATCCCTATCTTCACATACTTGCCTGGCCCGCTAACGCTTTCTGGCTTGCTCCGTAAGACAGATCTTCTCATGTTGGATCTAATTCGTAATCCTAAATTCGTTCATAGCCTGAACAAGGTAGCAGCAGAAGCTTCGAAAGCCTTCGCCTTAGCAAAGATTGAGAGCGGCGCAGACATAATAATTGTCGCGGATCCATCTGCCTCAACAACGATGATTTCCCCGAAAATGTTTGAACAATTCGCGTTACCCTACATCAAGGATGTTCTCAGCACAGTTCTGAAAGCTGAAGCGATCCCTTCCCTGCATATTTGTGGACAGACCACGCCAATCCTGGAGAAAATGGTTGAAACTGGCGCGAGGATCCTTGAGGTCGACTACCAGGTAAACCTGAAGGAAGCTAAGGGGAAGGTGGGATCCAAAGCCTGCATTCAAGGAAACGTGAAGACCACAGGTGCACTATTACAGGGGAGTCCCAGAGAAGTTCTAGTTGAAGCAAGAAAATGCCTTGAAGATGCTGCGACTGGAGGCGGCTACATACTTAGCACAGGTTGCGAGGTACCATACGAAACGAAAATCGAAAATGTAAAGGCGCTCGTTGAGGCAGCCACGAAGTACGGCAGGTACACCAAGTAGAATTATCAGGTATTACCTGGACCTTGAACAAAGACAAGGTGGCTAGAGAACTCGGATAACTTACGCAAGGGCAAACCTTTTTCCCTCGTATGATCAAGAAGATGATGGAAGCAGAAAACTGTAATGCAGCGAAGTGAGTGCAAATGCTGGTTAAGGTCAGAATAACTCGAATAAACAGCTTCAAGTCGCCTGATGGGAGAATTGGGAGACAGATAGAATTCACTGAAGAGCAGAAGATCCGACAGCCAGTATTTACTTCAACTGAAGCTGACCAGGCTCAAATGGCGGGGGATATTGCGGCACTCATGGGGCCATTACTGAAAGGCTTCCAAGGAATGTTCCCGATAGCCTTGCCGAGAATGAGCATCTGGCTGCTTGAAGAAGAGGTAGAAGAACTAGGAATACCACTTGAAGTCAACAGAACCTACAACATGGACATCACAGGAGGAAGAATAACCCTTCAACCGACGGAAAAGGAAGAATAACATCATCGACTCAAGCTCGAGAAGCATTCAGCTGGTCGCAGCAACCAGACGCAAAGCTTTTTCACAACAGGTTTATAGATTTCGGAGTAACATAGTTATGCATGCGCTACTATGCGATTTGACCTGAACTAGGTAATCCGCGATCTACTTGCGTTGGGAGAATGGTTGTGTAATCCACATGAGAGTTCTGGGCGTGGTCTTTGAGAAGTTTGAAGCTGAGCGGAACATAGGCTTTGAAGAGCAGTTCCCACCTGTCAAGAGTGTTGGGAACAATGTTAGAGTGAAGTCTATCCAAGAAACTTCTATCCCGACTCCAACTGGTAATTTCCGGGCTCTGAAAATCGGCTTCACATTTCAATGCATCTATGACCCCAACGTTGCATCAATTCGCATCGAAGGATATGTGCTATTCGAAGCTTCGAAAGACGAAGAACAAAAAATGATGTCTTCTTGGAGAAGCCGCGGAGACCTACCGCCAGAACTAACCACGCCCATAATTGGTCCGATCATAATGAAGTGCATTGTAAAAGCAGCAGGATTATCTGACGATCTGCAGGTTCCACCACCGATCCCCCCACCTCCAATACCTAAACCGCAAACCAAGAGCAAAGACGAAAAGGAGGGGGAAAGCTACATCGCCTAGTAACGATTGCGACTTTTCCTCTAGGTGAGATTGGCTTTCGACGTAATCACTCTGAAGAAATAGTGGACCTGACCGACTCTCTTAAAACCAGAGTCTCTTAGTATGCCTCTGAATGCAGGGTCTAGATCGGCGTCCATCACCACGTAGTCACAGTTCCTTCTTTTGGCGAGACGAATTGCATTGGCCACCAGGACCTCCGCGATCCCTACTCTGTCACTCTGACTTGGTAGTACGCCCAGCTTTTCCAGATAGGCGACATTTCTGCAGGTTGAGTAGCCTATTGTGCCAACCATCTGCTCCCCATCATATGCCATTAACCTCGTGAGGTCATCTTCTTCTATCGTCCCATAGGGTGTCTCAGAATGAACCAGCCTATTGCTTTCCTCAAGAGATTGACCCTTTGTTGACGAAATATAGAGCGCCCGCCAATTAAGAAGAGAACTCGCGTTCTTGACTACTATTTTCCCATCTGGCAACTTGGTCTTTTTCACTTGTGCAACTTCAAAGAACATTCTATTTTTGATTGTCTCACTGAAACTGTTCTCAAGCAGGATTGCCTTGAACAATGGAGAATGAGCGCCATCAACATATTTCGCTTCTATGTCTGGCGCCCTCTTGGACCTAAGGATAGAGAGGACCTCACTGAGCAAAACACTCAGAACTTCTTTCTCACTGCGGAGAGCGTGGACGAACAATATCTCCGTTCTCAGCGGTTCTGGAGATGTTGCCAATATGCAACAGCCAGTCGCGCCTTTTTGGTCCACCGCTAGGAAGAACTTGGTGTCTCGTCCCACGATGCACGACAATTTCTCCTCAGGAAAAAAGATGTCGGCGAATGGGATATTGAGCTCCCTTGATCCAGCCATGCGAAACCGCTCAATCACACTGAAACAAGAATGCAGATTAGATTGTATTACGCGCACAACGCAACCCGCCTAGCCTATCAGGATGGAAGCACACTTATATTAAGAACTACAAACATTATAAAGTGGAAAGCCTGAGGACGAGAGGGATAACTTCATATTACATTCAGTAGACTATAAAATGTACTCTAGCACTTCATGCTCAAGAGGGCAAAGGATATTCGCAAGGCGCTGCCCCCGCATACAGACCCGCATGCGTAGCGCGCCATTTGGACCCATGTTCCGAGGTTGAAACTATCATGTCGCGTTCGACGAAATCTCAAAGGTGGGAGATAGTTAAGCAGACACCACCTGGCGACAAGAAGATTGCAGTGCTAGTTGATGGCCCAAACATGCTTCGCAAGGAGTTTAATGTTAAACTGGAGTTCATTAGGGAGCCAGTCGAGAGACTTGGGAACGTGGCTATTGCCAAAGTTTTTCTGAACACGTTTGCAACCGATCGACTACTTGAGGCTATAGCCAACAGCGGGTTTACGCCGATAGTCACAGCAACTGACATATACACAACGATGGCGGTTGAAGCGATAGATGTGATAGCAAGTCATAGGGTAAACGTTCTAGCCATAGCAAGTCGACACGCAAGATGCGCCCCCATCCTACGTAAGGCAAAAGAGAAAGGAGTAGAAAGCATCTCAATAGGCTTTGAACCAGGTTTTAGCACAGCCTTGCAGAACGCCTCAGACTACGTAATAAAGATTGTTGTAGGCGATGAACAACAAAGGTGAACACTGCTTTCGGTTTTCAACTCTGGGTTTTCTGGGTTATCAACCCAACCTGAACGATGAATAACGATAGCCACAACTGGGAAGGAATCAGCTAACCTAAGCAAAAGATGAATAGTGGTCGACTAGTAGTAATCTTTTCACTTCTTGGCTTTGTCAGCGTACTTCTTTACTTCGTCTTTCTCCAACTTCACGTGCTTCTTGTCTTCAGCTGAGACGTACGATATTTCCATTTTCTCTGGTGGCAGCGTTTCTCTAATGCCAGCAGCCAATGCCTTTAAGCCCAGCACTATAGCATCGTCTCTTGAGAGGTCCGGGCTGTAGTTCTTCTCAAAGTACTCTCTTGCCGCGTCTGCCCCTCTCCCTATAGCTGAAGCCTTCCAGTTCCAATAACTTCCACTCGGAAAAGTCGTGAACAACTGGGGACCAAAATCGTCGACTCCCGCAAGCATGAGCGCTACGCCGAAGGGTCTAACACCTGCCTGCTGAGTGTACTGCTGCATCAAATCGCACAGACGCCTAGTCAAAGCTTCAACTGACATCGGCTCGTCATATGTTAGTCTGTTGACTTGAGCCTGAACTCTCGCGTAGTCAACCAACCGCCTAGCATCCGCTTGGAGACCCGCGATTGTAGCTACCATGTGAGTATCAATCGCGAATATCTTCGTGTTGTCCGCAGCTTCCATCAGCTGCTCAAGCTTGTTCTCCGCTATTATGATAACGTCGCTCTTAGCTTTGACTCCGACAGCTATCATTCCCCTGCGAATAGCTTCGACAGCGTACTCTACCTGGAAAAGTCTTCCGTCAGGGCTAAACACTGTTATCGCACTATCATAGCCGACGCCTGGAGGTCCAAACATAATCCAACACCTTGTCTAGAAATCCGCTTGCGAGAATTGAAACGGAACATAGTCTTGCCGTTGGAGACTGATGGAACTTAACATTTTGTTCTAAGCGAGAGCTACCATTTAAATGTAGTGGTTTCGCGTCAGCTGACGCAGGAAGGTACTACCCCCAGCTGCCTAGTGAAAATCTTAAATTCGATGAACGTAATACTGCTATTTAGGCGGATTATCATGAAATACCAGCTTCTCACCTGGAATGAATGTTACAAGCAATGCAAGGAAGTTGCCATGAAAATTAGGAGGAGCAGTTTTTCTCCAGACGTCATTGTCGCACTGGCTAGAAGTGGCTTTGTTCCTGGTAGGATTTTTTCAGACCTCCTCTGTGTAGATGAACTAAAAGGTTTGCAGGTACATCATGTTATGGGAGCCGAAACGCCTGAGCTCGGAGATGTCGATGTAGAAAACGAGTATGAAGCGGTGATCCCGTATAAGGTGCCTCTCGAAATAAAAGGGAGGAGAACGCTTGTTGTGGATGACATCGTTGGCACCGGTAAGAGTATGACTTCAGCAGTCCAGTTCTTGGAAAACTTGCGACCAAGAGAGTTAAAGACCGCTACACTGGGCTTCTCCACGGAATCAATAATAAGACCCGACTTCTTTGCCAGCACGGTTAGCGAACATGATTGGTTGCTCTACCCGTGGAACTATTTTGAGGACTTCTCAGAACTAATAGCCAAAGCTACAAAAAAACTCAAGCAACAGGACGCCACCCCCGAAGTACTGGCGAAGACAATACACGATAGTTTCGGCGTAAATATCCCCATAGAGGATCTGAAATACGTTCTTGAAGCGACAAAAGAATCACACTCGGACAAAAGACAGAAGTAAAACCCAGATTGCAACACCCTTAGCACAAATGCTGGGAAGTCGCAGACCCCTTCATTTTGATGCTCGCGTAGGTAAGGTGCTCGTATTGGACCTAAAAGAATTGGCAAAGGACTCGCCAAAGACGGAACTGATCTACTGGAGAGATTCCTACGCAAGGAGTTTTGAGTCTGAAGTCATAAGAGTCGTGCGCGATAAGAGAAATGTATATCTTGTTACTCAAGCATCAGCGTTCCACCCAAAGAGTGGCGGTCAGCCATCCGACTCTGGAACCTTGACGGACGCCTCAGGGCTCATCCTAGCCGTCAAGAAAGTGATGATTGTGGGAGGAGTAGTTGTTCATTATTGCAGCGTTATTGAAGGACACCTCGACGAGCTTAAATCTGGGGCAAGAATAGATGGCGAGATCAACTGGGATGAAAGGTTCCTAGCGATGAGAAGGCACACAGCTGGTCACCTTTTTGATCACTGCCTCGAGGTTGCAACCGGAGTGACTTCTAGAACAGTTGACTCGTGGCTTGGGGTACCGTGCTATGTCACATACGCCGGAGAGCCTCCTAGCCAGAGCGCCTGCGACAAAGCTGTTAAACTTGAGGTTGAGGGGATTAGGAAGGGGTTGCCCGTGCGATTGGAGTTTGTGTCTTACAGGAAGATGCTAGAAATTGCTAGCGACGCTCCGAATATAGAGAGGTTACCTGAATCTGAATTGATGAGAATTGTCACGATCGAAGGATGTAAACCTATACCTTGCGGAGGAACACACGTAAACAATACCGCAGAAATAGGCAACTTCAAGCTACACAAAGTTGAGAAAGTTAGCGAGGGAAATGCTTTTAGAGTCTACTTTGACGTGAAGTGAAAGAACCACATCTCAGTACAAGCATTCAGCAAAGACCAACTCTTTCAACTTACCACAGGACGCCTCAAGTGGAGAATGATCCAACGTTGAGAAACGCAACGGATGCCTCTCTGATCGCAGTTTTTGGCGCTATCATAGCCCTTTCGTCCCTTATACCATTAAGCATCATCATTGGCGGAAGTGGAGTATTCAACCTGACCTGGGTAATACAGACATTGACTGGAATACTTCTCGGTCCATACATGGGCGGAGGAGCAGCCATCATAGGAGGACTTGCAGGAAACCTGATCATTCCTTCGGGGTTTGGTCCTATCGCTTTCATCCTACCTGTCTTAGCCGCGGTTCAAGCAGGCTTGATAGTCTGGAGCCGGTTGCGCATCGCCTCACTTCTACTTGGCTCCCTGATCATCCTCTGGTTCCTGCTACCAGCTGGTCTCGCTGCTTGGCCCATGGCGCTTTTCCATATCTTGGGCGTGATCATCATAATTGCCTTGGGAAGAAAACTCCCTGTCATGATAAGAGACGTGAAAAATCCCAGGCGCGTCCTAACTGGCTGGTTTCTAACGGCGTATTGTGCCGACGTTTCAAGACATATGCTTGGAAACATATTCTCAGTCGTAATCCTATCTCTTCCGCCAGAAATTTTCTTGCTTGCTCTACCTTTCACTGCAATTGAACAGACCATGTTTGCAATTTCCTCAGCGCTGATTGGTGTTTCAACGCTCTTAGCCATTGAGAGCGCCAAGTTTGACATTCCGCTTATGCGCGCTAGAGGACAGGAAGAACTGACCAAAAGGAAAGACTTTAAGGCTACCTGAACAATCCTCTTGTATCTCAAGCAACCGCAGCTGAACCTTGGAGAGATAAGAATCAAGGTGCTCTGTTGTGCCAGGCAAACCCATGGAACCACTCGGAAAATTGAGTCGTGCGAAACCCGGATCAAAAGTAGTCAGAATCTGCCCTGTCTGCAAGAAACCAACGCTGAGGCCAGCTGACAGCATATCAGGGTGGATGACTGCAGAAATTTTCTCCTGTAGCAACTGTGGATACCGTGGAAGCCTTTACATCGAAGTTGATGTAGACGAGTTTGAGAGGAGCCAAAGAGAATAATCACGTAAGCCAAAGAACAAGAAGAGTAGTGTAGATTAGCTTAAACGATATCAAATGCAGATCCGTCTGTTGACGCAGACCTCATCTTGTTGACATTGGGCGCTGACAGGTACTTGATCGAGAGCTTCACCTTCTCCTTTTCTTCGGCCGGAAGCCACTTGAAAGGTTTACCCAACAAGTGCAGCGCGAAGAAATCTAGCGTGACATTTCTCCGACCCAGCTCCTTGAGTCTCTGAATGCACCTCTCGGCTTCAGCTCTCTCACTAGCACGCAGATCGCGACGTAGTTCTTCCCTGCCAATTTTGATGGGTGACGATTCCCTCTCTCCTTTGACCCACATGGAGTTCCTTACTTTCTCAAACGTGAGTTCGACAGTCCTGATTGCGCTAATCAAGTGATCGACAGTCTGCCTCAAGGTTATCCCGTCATACTTCTGGTCGGCGATGAACGTCAACTTGTCCATGATTGTGTCAATGTCCATCTTCCAACGATCCGCCATCTCTCTTATGGTGTCGAGAACACAACTCATGCAAGTTGGGCAATCTTCTTCCAGGACCCACTTCGCACGCTTGATGCAGTACTTTTTCCTGTCGATACTCAAGTCGAGTCCCCCAACTGACGAAGAGCGCTCTACAAACGATCTGTGATCAGGCTGTTCTTTAATCTTTCTTCTATTGGGGGACGGGTAAGCTGATTTTGTTGCGAGAACCGCAAGGACTGTGAATCTCATACTCTACTTGTGCGTTCCCGATCACCTAGAAACGTGACTATGAGCATGCGTTGGCACTTAGCGATCAAATTCATCTTTCGGTTTTCGACGATTGGAATCAATTGAAGGAAGAAAGAAAATAACTGGGATAACTCCTACCATATAGTAAAAAGACAAGAGAAAGAATAGATTAATTGACCGATCGAGTGACCAAGCTAGATTTGGGACACCTAAGAAAAAGTTGACTGCCATTACTACCCTATTGGGACGTGTGACGTATTGACTAGGCTCATAGCTGGAATAGATGAGGCAGGCAGAGGCCCGGTGATAGGCCCGCTCGTCCTAGCAGGAGTGCTAGTTGAAGAAGAACAAATAGGCAACCTTGTGAAGATCGGCGTGAAAGACTCAAAAAGACTTACGCCCAGGAAAAGAGAGGAACTCTCACAACTGATAGAGAAAATCGCCGTGAAGCTTGCCCATGTGGAAGTGCAACCTGAAGAAATTGACAATAGGGTCAAGAGAGGGATAACACTAAATCAGCTCGAAGCCAAGAAGATTGCCTCCATGATCAACAAGCTTCACCCCGACAGAGTGTACATTGATTGCCCTGACGTAAACCCGAGAAGATTCGCCGAATTGTTAAAGAACAAAGTGAAATCCAAGGAAGTAAAAATAATCGTCATGCACTATGCCGACGAAAACATACCAGTCGTTTCAGCTGCCTCCATAATGGCAAAAGTCAGAAGAGACCAGCGAGTTAGAGAATTGGCGGCGGGATTCGGAGAAATAGGAAGCGGGTACCCGAGTGACCCACGAACCCGACTCTATGTTCAAAGCATGTTGAAAAGGGATGATCCTTTGGGTCAGAGTAAGTTGCTGCGATCGAGTTGGAAAACCGTTAAGAGATTGACTGGATCTATTAATACTGGAAAAAAATGATTCGACTAAGTGAAAGATTATCCAAGTTGCTGCAGATTTATGCAAAGCGTCTATTGAAGTAGCATGAGATGTAACCTTGCTCATGACTCTGGCAGCCCAAATAGCTCCTTTCCTTGTGACTAGAGGTAATCGAATTTGAGTTTGACTGATCTCACGAAGTTGCTTGAAGTCGGCGAGAATAGGCGTATCGAGTTCAAGCGGCAACTCACCTCAGAAGACTTGAAAAACGAGCGCCGCAAACAGAAGCTGATCGCGCAGCTGAAATACATCACGACTGAGGATGAGGGAATTTTCCTAGTCGGTGTCGAAGACCTTCATGGAGATACATGGAAAGTCCACGGTTTAACACAGAGCGAGATAGCTGCTGCTGAGGGAGTCCTCAGCGAACTGTGTAAGGAAGCTGAACTTGAGATCGCCGAGAAGGAACTCTTCAAGACGAAAGAAGGGTTTGTAGAGAAGTTCATTCTGCTCAGAAAAGCAGTCATAACAGAGACAGAGGAAACTATAGGAATCAACATTGCTGGCAGAGTCAACGCCGGTAAGAGCACATTGATCGGGGTGCTAACTGGTGGGGTGCTAGACGACGGGAGAGGCAAAGCTCGAGCGCCACTCCTTAAACACCCGCAGGAGCTTGAAGGAGGTCAGACGGCTGACCTACACGTAACCTTCCTTGGATTCGATGAGAAAAGCCAGCCGATACTGACAAGGAGGCCAACTGACATCGAGGAGATCTCCAGAGTCCTCGAGCAGTCGAAAAGGCTCGTACTGTTCTACGACGCTCCAGGTCACTCGATCTATGTCAAAACAATGATCCGTAGTATCTTGGGCGCTGATGCGCAGTTCGCTATGATCCTCATACCGGCACTCGACGAGTTCGAGTTAATACTGAGTGAGGAAATTCGTAGTAAACTAACTAGATTAGACGACATTACTCGTGAACACCTACTTCTACTTACGGGGCAAAACTTACCTTTCATGGTTGTTATCTCGCGCACTGACTTGGCTTCAAGCGAGCAGCTAGATAAGGTAGTTGAAGTCACGAGGGACACTCTGAAGTCTATGGGGCGCGTTCCTCTACTGATCAAGAATGGGGCAGACCTAGAACTTGCCTGCAGAGAGATAAGCCGGAATATCCTTGTACCCATGCTCGAGGTCAGCGCTGTCTCAGGTGAAGGAGTAGGCGCACTGCGGAGAACTCTTAGCCTGCTTCCCTCAAGGATCTCAAACGAGGTTCTCCAGAAGCCCGCCCTCGCATATATAGATAAGATCTACCGCGGCATTCGAGGAACAAACGTCGTCGTAACAGGCTCAGTCAGACAAGGAATCTTCAAACCCGGGCAAAAAGTGAAAGTCGGGCCTGATGACCAAGGCAAGTTCACCGGGGGCAGAATAGCAACCGTGGAGGTCTTCAAGAGCAGAGTTGAGCGTGTTAAGGCAGGGGACAGCTTCGGCTTTGATATAAAGAGGGTCGACCCAACAGCTGTCCGAAGAGGTCAAGTCATAAGCGATGTTGACATCGACCTCTCCCCAGCCCAGGTCTTTGAGGCTGACATCATTGTCACGAGACACCCGACGAGGATAGCTGAGGGCTACTCACCTGTCCTACAGTGTAACACGATTCATCAAACTGTTGTTCTCGAAAGGATTTATGGGAAGAAGTATCTCGTAGTTGGAGACGCTGCGAAGGTCAGGTTTAGGTTCACCAAGCAACCTGAGTACGTAATGGTGGGAGACAGAATAGTCACAAGAGAAGCCAGTACTAGGACAATCGGAACCATAACCGAAATCATCCAGTAGCTTAAGCCCTATCGCGAAAAAGGGGAGAAATGAACAGAATTGAAATATTATGAACTGTGGCTAGGGACAAGGAAAGTTAAGTGCGCAGAGGGAGAGCGCAGGGAGTTTAGAGTCGAAGTGGGCGCTCCACCCGAAAGTGTGACTCCTACAGGGTACAAGTTGCTGAAAGACGTTCGAGGCGAAGGAGGAAAGAGCGTTTACTCGTCAAAGTGGTTCCCAAAGATAGGCGCAGCAAGAGACGAGTTGATCAAAGCCTCGAAATTCTATGAGACAAAGGGCTTCAAAGTGATGGTCTTCTTCGAAATCAGGGGAGAACTCTGAAAAGAAAAGAACCCGGGTCAACAAGATATCAGTCGCGAAGAATCTTCACTTTGAAACCTATTCTATTAGGTTGAAGGGTTCAATCTCATCCTCAAACCTTGCCCTGGCTGTTCGTCTTGGCCGCATTTGCCAAGCTCGCCACCGTTTCCAGCTTTTCCAAGCAGTTTTAACATATCTCTCTCTATGGGCGAGGTCTCCGTGAATCCACCTTAGCTGAGCATAGAATCTGTCCTTGCAAGGGTCAAGTGGGACGGTGTTTTTTACGACACCCAATTCCTCAAGCCTCTCGATGAAAGCCGTCTCAACCCTCAATTGCAGCTCTCCAACTATCTTAGTGGGCACAACCTTGTAGCCGTCCTTAGTCATCGTTTCTCTAACTTTCTCAAGAACGGGTGCTGTACATATTTGGATTTCCTCACCTTTCTTTGTACCCAATTCCTTCAGCGCTTCTCGTGCAAGTTTCACTGCTTCATCCAAGTACTGTTTCTTGGCAAAAAGCGGTGGCTGGAAGAATTTTACGTTTATGACTTTTGTAAGGAAGACCCCATCTTCAACTCTCAGGAAACCTAGAACAACTCCATCTAGGAGGTCTCCCCAGCCAGCGTCATCAACCTCAATCAAATCGTCAATCCACCACCAGTAATTAAAAAACGAATTGAACAATAACTATTAACCGAGTAAATCTAAACAACATTAGCGTGCTCCATGATGTCTTCAGATGTATCAGACTCCAAAAAAATAGGTGAAGGGTTACCGGCTAGAAAATAACTCCGCAGTATCCCTTTCCCGTCCGATTTCAGACCGTCTCTCTAATCTTCATCGATTGGAGAGCCAACCTACTCAATTTCCTCAGTCTCGGTTTCCTCGGTTTCTTCTTCGGCTCCAGCTCCAACTGGCTCAGCAACAGCGAAACGCGCGCCGACTCTGGTGATCTTAGCCTTCAACTTCTGACCAGGCTTGGCGCCTGGGATGAAGACTACGAGTCCCTCGAACTTTGCTACGCCTTCACCGCGCTTGCTAGTGTCTGTGACTTCGAGATCGTAGATTTTGCCGACTTCGACAGGCTTCGGGGCAGATGACCTGCGACCAAAACCGCCGCCGCCGTGGAAACCACCGCCGCCTCTTCTGAAAGACATCTTCTAACTACACCTTACTTTTCTTTGGTTTAGTTGCGCAAGACACTTTCTCCCCAAAGAAAAAACCCAAAAAACATCCGGCTTAATCCATCCGTACCGTTTTCCGAGCCTTCCAGGAAAAGTAATGCCTCCGGCAACTATGGTTGTATGATGAGTGCACGAATATTTAAGCGTATCTACCTACATTTCGAACAATTCCAGCGGACTGGATGTGGAAACCTGTCTTCGACCGATTCTTCATTTAGACTTCTCCAAGGAGTCCCACACTCTTGTGTGACTAGGATCGCATGCTCATGTTTTGGGACTTCAACATACTGGTGGCAGGTTAACGAGTTGATCACTGGCGGGACAAAACTTGACTCCAGTCCCGCTCAACGGGTTTCTATGCCATTTGTCTTCTCCTTATCAGAAAAGCACTGAGAACTAGGCCCATTACCAAGTAGGATACCATTATCAAGATGCCCTCAGCGACAGTGGCATTAAAAACTGTGACCACCATGGCTATCATACTATCAGCAGTAATTGGGAATGACATCTGGTGAGGTGGGAATGGAATAAGAAATATGTTTGAGATTATGGTTTCAGCGTAGCCAAGGAACATGAAGGGTTCTACTCCCCCCAACCCCATAACGGCGGTAAGGATGTTGAAAACAAAGAACAATAGCACAAATGGCAATACAGATGCCCCCATGGCACCTTTGAATAGCGAGCTAAATACGAAGGTTAACGAAACTACACTGCAAGTGTACAATAGGGCAAATACATACGAGAGGAAAAGCTCTCCTACGAAATCACCAGTAATAGCAAGTACGCCTGCCGATATGATCAGGTAAGGCACTGTTATCACGAGCGCAGCTGCGATGCAACAAGACAAGTACTTACCTATTAGCAAGGTGATTCTCTTAATCGGATTGGGGAAGATCAGGTAACCAGTCTTCTGTTCAAACTCACTGGCTATAGCGTCTCCTGAGAAAAAAACTCCAGCAATCAGCCCGAATAGACTCACTTGACCCCCACTGACTATGAAATAGCTAAAAGCTCGAGCGTCGACGTCACCAAGGCTTGGCAGATATACTGCACCCAGCGCCATAGCTAGACCCGTTACAATTGAACCTACTAGGAGTAGACCGTAAAATCGGAAACGCCTAACCTGTTTCAGTAACTCGTATCTTACAACTATCGGGATCTTTTTGACTTCATCCTTGAAGTCTACTGGCAATTCTCTATCTACCCTCCTTCACGACCCGCATATACACTTCTTCCAGTGAGCCTAATGCTGGTCTAAACGATGCAACTTTAATTCCTCGTTCCATGAGACCTTCAAGAATACTCGCTTGCGTCTCCTTATCCCCCTTGAAGTCTATGAAAACGAGCGTTCCAGAGGCCGTAACCTTCTTGACTCCTTGGATACTCTCTATAGATTCCAATTGTCCCGAGTCAAGAGGCTTCACGACTTCAACTTGTATTCTCTCTGAAGCGAAGACATTTTCGAGTTTCTGAACGTCGTCGAATGCGAGAAGCTTCCCCCGATCTATGAGTGCCACTTTTTCACAGGTTTCGCTGACTTCGAACAGGAGATGTGAAGCCATGAAGACTGTTTTCTCGCGTTTCAACTCTTTTATCAGGCTTCTTACTTCGGCCATTCCCCGCGGATCCAAGCCAAGACTCGGCTCATCTAGGATCAGGATCGGTGGATCATGCAGTAGGGTCTGGGCGACGGCTAACCTCTGCTTCATCCCCTTAGAGAACTTTCCAACCTTGACATTCGCCCACTCAGAAAGCTTCACCCTACCTAGTACCTTCTTTATGGGTCCCGGTAACTCCGATTTCTTCATTCCTCTCAGTCGACCGAGATAAGATAGTGTTTCGACGGGCGTGAGAAATGGGTAAAACTCAGAGACCTCAACTATTACTCCAACATTCTTCAGCGCGTGTGAACTCTCCTTAATGGCGTCGAAGCCATTGATGTAGGCATTTCCGCTAGTTGGCCTAATGATGTTGCAGAAGATCTTCATGGTAGTGGTTTTTCCAGCCCCGTTCGGACCCAGTAGCCCCACGGACTCGCCTTGAGCTATCTTCAAGTTGAGATCCTCAAGAGCTTTGATTGGGCCGTAAAACTTTGTAAGTCCTTCGGCAACTAGAGCTTCCTTAGCCACTCACTCCAACACTCTCCACTTCGCTAAGACAGGGAACAGGTAGAGTAACGATATTTGCCAACTTCAATAATTGAAGTTGGTATCAATTCAATGGTTAAGCCTCTAAGTATATAAGTATTACGGTAGATGTAATCGATTGCAATACATGATGAGATCCGTATCCAGGGTGGTTTAGGTCGCTTATAGTCAGCTGACAATCAGAGGAAGTTCTCCCATTCCTGAACAGTTTGTCTCGTGCATTGAGCGATCATGCTTTCAGAAATAGATCGAAACAAGAACGTAAAGAAGCAAATGGGAAGTATCAAAAAGAAATAGGTTTGTGGAGACAAGTTCTATGTGTTGGCGTTCTTGTGCTAATCTGCTCGAACAAAGTTGTATTTCATCCCCATCTCAGGTGACTCGACGAACTCTATTTTTAGTTTCATTCCCACCTTGGCTTCTTCTGGTTTTATGTCTTTGAGCCATGTCATGACTGCTGGACCTTCGTTCAGCTTCACGATCGCAATTATGTATGTTCCGTACTTCGAGAAGCTTTCAGGGGGCGTAGTGTTCACCGTGTAGGTCATGAGTTCGCCTTCGCCACTGTACTCGACCCACTCCATGTCATCGGAGAAGTCTTTGGGGCAATCAACGCGAGGAGGGAAGTAACTTGTCCCACACTTTCTGCACTTGGTTCCCATGAGCTTCTTCTCTTTTAACGCCTCGAAGAATTTCCCAACTTTAGTTGAGAATGGTTGAGTAGGCTGTTGTGATCCACCAGATGATGGTTTAGCTGAAGACATTTTTGTTTTGCACCTCACCTTGTATAGATGTGCACATAGGCGTACTGCCCTGTGGCTCCCACATTGTGAGTTAGACCGATCTCAGCTTTTGGAACTTGTCTTCCTGCGTCTGCTTCTCCGCGTAGTTGCTTTGCAATCTCCGCAGCCATGCTTACACCAGTTGCGCCGATTGGGTGCCCTTTGGATTTCAGTCCTCCGTCCACGTTGGTTGGCAGCTTTCCTCCGACATAGGTTTGCTCCTCGTCCACAAACTTGCCTCCTTCACCCTTCTTGCAGAACCCAAGATCTTCAAGCGCCATGATCTCAGCTATCGTGAAGCAGTCGTGAACATCAGCCACATCAATGTCCTTTGGTTCAACTTTCGCCATCTTGAATGCCTGTTTGCCAGCTTCAACTGCTGATGTTACACCGACATAACTTGGTTTAGCTGCGAAGTATTCCCCTTCACTAGCGCATCCTAGACCGGTTATCCATATTGGTGCATCGGATATCTTCCTAGCCATCGATGCTGAAGCCATTATGACAGCGGCCGCCCCGTCAGTTATCAAGGAACAGTCGTAAAGCTTCAAAGGCCACGCAATCACTCTAGACTTCATTACCTCATCGAGCGTAACAGCCTTCTGCATGTGAGCGTACGGGTTCATAGCACCGTACTTGTGGCTCTTGACCGCAACTTTGGCTAGTTGCTCCTCCGTTGTTCCGAATTGATTCATATGCCGCGTAGCCATGAGGGCGTAGAACGCTGGGAAGGTTGTTCCCCACCAAGCAAACTCCCACTGAGCATCTCCACCTCTTCCAAGAGCCTCTACGGCCCTGCCGGTTGGCACTTCATTCATCTTCTCGAAGCCCAACACCATGACTACGTCAGCTAACCCCGAGAGTAAAGTTGTGTAAGCAGTCCTAACAGCAGCACTCCCGGTAGCGCAAGCAGCCTCAACCCTCATCGAACCCTGAGGGTTCAATCCAACGTAGTCAGCGGCGGGAGCAGCGGGAGCAAGTTGACCCACCAGAAACTCGGCACCAGCGACGCCTATCACTGAGTACTGGATGTCCTTTGGAGTTAATCCACTGTCTTCAAAGGCTTGCTTGGTTGCCTCGAAGCAAAGCTCACGGTAAGAAGCGTCCATTCTCCTACCAAACTTGGATTGACCGACGCCAACGATCGCGACCTTCTTTTCCCCTTTCGCCAATTTCTGTTTCACCTACCAGTGTTATACTTCATCATGTGATGTCAGTACCTATAGGTTTCATATTAGTAGAACGAGAATTGGAAAGGAAGTATATAACTTTTAGCGGTTCAGCAAAGTCGTGGTTTTGTTATGATCTGTGGCGAGATTAGCGATGAATCTCGAGTCATTCACTCCTTTTTATGGCGGAGGTATAACTTAGACCACACTTCTACACCCAATCAACATTAGAACAGGCTATCACAGATTGACAACGAATGCGCTCCCCACTTTGCCGTTAACACTTAAATACGCATGCCACGTAAAGTTTCAACTAAGATGAAAAATAGAAGATGACTCCAAAGGAGTTAGTTAGAAATCAAGAAGGTGAATGGAACTTGCAGGCGAGTGATGTAAAGAAAGCTTGTGTTTTGGGTGCTGGCCTAATGGGCTCAGGCATCGCTCAAGTATGCGCTCAATCTGGCATCAACGTCATTATGCGTGATATAAAGGACGAGTTCATAGAGAAAGGACTCAAAGGCATAAAAGACAGTCTAGCAAAGGGTGTAGCGAAAGGCAAACTGAAGCAGGAAGAGGCCGAGGCAGCCACCAGCAGGATCGAAACTACAACAGACCTTGCTAAAGCCGTGGGTGAGGCAGACCTCATCATAGAGGCTATCCCAGAGGAAATGAAACTGAAGAAGGAAGTCTACAAGGAAGTTTCAAAGAACGCACCAGAACAAGCAATAATCGCATCCAACACATCAACACTCAGCATAACTGAAATGGCAACTGCCGTGAAGCACCCCGAGAACTTCATCGGCTTACACTTCTTCAACCCCGCACCAATAATGCAACTCCTAGAGATAGTCAAAGGAAAGAAGACGTCAGACGAGACAGTGCAATTTGCCAAGGATCTTGCGGGCAGGCTTGGGAAGACGCCTGTTGTGAGCATCGATAGTCCTGGCTTCATTGCCAACAGGGTAGCCTTGCCGATCATAATCGAAGCAATCACAGCTCTGGAAGAGGGAGTCGCAACCAAAGAAGATATTGATACAGCTTTGAAGCTGGGGTATAACCATCCAATGGGACCACTTCAACTAGCTGACCTCGTTGGGCTTGACACGGTACTACATTCAGTAAAAAGTGTGGGAGACAAGTTAAAGTCTCCAAGGTTTAAGGCACCAAAACTGCTTGAACAGATGGTAAAAGAAGGAAAACTCGGTAAGAAAACCGGAAACGGATTCTACGACTACACACAGAAATAGACGACATGATAGATTAGACAAAAGAGGAGGAGGTCCTACAAACCATGTCATCGAAGTCTTACAAGAATATAATTCTCGAGAAGAAGGACGGAGTCGCAAGACTAACAGTCAACAGACCAAACGTCTACAATGCTCTGAACCCTGAAACAATGCAGGAGATTGCAAGCGCCATAGCGGAAGTTGAGAAAGACGACTCGGTTAAGGCTCTGGTGATTACAGGCGCTGGGGAGAAAGCCTTCGTATCGGGTGCCGACATAACCACATTCCCTACTTTAACTCCAAAACAGGCTAAAGAATTCGCCAAGCTGGGCCAGATCAAGATCACCCGAGCGCTAGAAAATCTAAGCAAACCGGTGATAGCAGCTGTTAACGGCGTTGCCATGGGTGGAGGATGCGAGATAGTCCTGGCATGCGACTTCATCATAGCCCAAGAAAACGCGAAATTCGGTCAACCAGAAATAAACTTGGCAATCCTACCAGGCTGGGGAGGGACGCAACGGCTACCAAAAATCGTCGGCGCCTTCAAAGCCAAGGAACTGTGTATGCTAGGCGACCCAATCGATGCCAAAGAAGCCGAAAGAATCGGGCTAGTGTACAAGGTTGTCCCACAAGGAAAGCTGAATGAAGCTGTAAACGAACTTTGTAACAAGCTGATGGGGAAGAGCTCAGTCGCACTGCACTTAGCAAAATCCAGCATAGACAAGGCACTTGACACAGACATAGATACTGGATTGGCGTACGAGAGTGAAATGTTTTCAAAAGCATTCACCACAGAAGACCACATAGAAGGGGCAAAGGCATTCATAGAAAAAAGGAAACCAGTCTTCAAAGGGAAGTAAGACCGGCAATTCACTCGGAGGAGCATACGTCTCTTTGAACGGATAACCTTATCTTCCCTTTTTCTCGAATATTGAGACGTTGAGGTGTAACACTCAAATTGATCCAAGACATCGATAAAGAGTTATCTAAGTCCAAGATAGATGTTCTGATTGTTACCGGTGATTCAACGTTTGGAAACCCCTCGCTGGCATACGTTGTTGGCGCGCCAGTCACAAGGGGAGGAATCTACATCAAACATGTTGGGAGCAAACCCGTTATTCTCGTCTCCGAGATAGATGTTGGAAGCGCTAAGAAAGGAATAGTTCAAGAAATAAGAACCTATTCTGAGTTCGGCTACCTAGAACTCGCTAGGAAACTTGGAGACAGAAAAGCAAAGATAGAGGTTTGCGCCCGAGCCCTGAAAGAACTAAAGGTAAAAGGTAATGTATGTCTCGCAGGCAGAGTC
Organism: Candidatus Njordarchaeum guaymasense; assembly: GCA_030587605.1. GTDB lineage: Archaea > Asgardarchaeota > Njordarchaeia > Njordarchaeales > Njordarchaeaceae > Njordarchaeum > Njordarchaeum guaymasense. The sequence goes on along the minus strand of JAUQYT010000066.1, from coordinate 26,658 downwards.
GAAGCAGGAAATGCCTTGAACTGGGCTGAGGGGCTAAAAGAGAAAGGGTTCAGGATCTTAGTCGACGAGGATCTCGTTGACAGGGTAAGAATGACCAAAGACAACCTCGAAATCGGCAAAATAAAGAACGTTGGAAGAAAAACCGAGAAAGTCATGAAAGCCACCATAGAAATGCTCTCGGAATGCGGTGTCGGCAAAGACGGTAAACTGAGAGCTAAGGACGGTGAACCCCTCACAGTTGGCGATGTGAAAGCTTTCATTCGTATGAGGCTGGCGGAGGAGAACCTTGTCGCTTCAGAAGACACGATCTTCGCCGTCGGAGCGGAAGCAGCCGACCCTCACAATGGAGGCGACGAAAAAACAATCATCCAAACCGGCACTCCAATCGTGTATGACATCTTCCCTCAGGAGGTTGGCGGATACTGCTTTGATACAACGAGAACTATCGTGATAGGAAAGGCTTCGGCGGAAGTGGTGAAAGCCTACACCGATGTTCTCGAATCCCAAGAATTGGCAATAGACGCCATTAGGAGCGGAGTTCCAGCTAAGGAAGTCATGAGAAAAGTCTGCGACTTCCTTGCAGGAAGAGGTCACAAGACGCCTGTTTACTATACCGAGAGAAACACCCCAATGACCGATGGATTCATCCACGGGCTAGGTCACGGAGTAGGGCTAACGATAGGCGAGCCGCCAGGTTTGCGACTAATGTCAGACGAAATCCTAGCCGAAGGAGCCGTGACCACAGTCGAACCAGGAGTCTACTACCCCGATAAGTTCGGAGTCAGAGTAGAGGACATCGTAGTCGTGAGAAAGGGCAAAGCCGAGAATCTGTCAACATTCCCAAAAGAGCTAGAAATGTCGTAGAGAATGGTCGCGGTGTTGTTACGACCATCGACCAATACAAGTCACTCAAGGTTTAATCGATTGACTGTAGCTGTCTATTGCAAAGAGCTCCATAGTGCTCTTGCGAGTTATCGGATCAGGTTTCTGGTTAGGTACTCCAAGCGCCAAGATCCCCGCGACGACCAAGTCTTCAGGTACGCCCAACACTTTCTTGACACTGGTTTCGTCGAATACACCTATCCAAACTCCAGCGAGGCCGAGTTCATAGGCAGCGAGCATCATTTGAGTTAGTGCTATCACTGTGTCGATGAGGTGCCATTGTGGTGACGTCTTGGGATCCGCGACACCGATTATTAGCAATGGAGCCTTGGAAACGAAGCGTTGGTAGGTAGCCCTGGAAACTTCCTTTCGTTTCTCAGGGTCGTCAACAAGCACGAAGCGATAAGGTTGCCAATTCACTGCTGATGGGGCTTGTTGCGCCGCTTCCATCAAAACCTGCAATTGCTCCTTTTTCACTGGCTGATCCTTCCACTTTCTTACACTTCTTCTCGACCTTATGACATCCATCACGCCCATGCTATACGTCCCTCCGTAGCAGGTTTCTAGCGAGAAATGCAGTAACTATCCACAACTGATTTCGCACTAAACTGGCAAATTCAACAAAAGAAAAAGAATTCCTATGGCTTTGGTATTGCCAAGTCGCCTATTCCTCTCTCAGACAGTTTTCCCTCGAGGTAGTTCTTCTCGACTATGCCACGTATTATCTCAGCGAATTTCACTTTCTCTCTAGCTTGGAACGCCAAAGAATCAGGACTAACCCAAGGTCTGTAAGTTGCGCCGACACTCGAGCCAGGTTCGATCTTAAAGTATACTGGGCTACAAATTCTCGTTATTTCTGGGCAATCGTAGAACCTGTTAAAGCCCCCAAATGAATCAAACAGTATCGCAAACACATCCAGCGGAATATTGCATGCAGCTCTGAGCGAAGCTAGTTGAGGCAGCGGCAAGTCTGCCAAAGGATTAAACGTGTCTGCGCCAAGTGACTCAAGGAGTTTCGCGCTCGCGGGTGACGCGTGTCCAGCGAATACTGAAACCTTGAACTTTACTTCACGAGGAATCTCACCAATCTTCTTCAACTCACGCAGAAGCCACAGGAGCCCCTCATCAATAACTAGGAACCCTCTGAACCCTATCTCGATCAAGCGCTTTATTTCGTACACGACGTACGAAAGTTGATCAGCGCCCCTGAACCTCATTCCTGACAGGACTCCCTCAGGAGTGGCAATCTGTCTACCGCTGTCCCAAAGCGCTCTCGGTCCGGGCGTCGCTATAACCTCAATCTTCGCCGAAGCTGCAAGCTCAGCATACTCTTCAAGTTCCTTCTCGGAGAGGAGCGTCGCACCCATAACAATCCCAATCACCCTATGAACCGGAATGTCTCTCTTCTCAGACTCGTCTATCAGCGCTTGCAATGTAGATGGTCGCTCAATACCACTGATCTCAATCCGGTAATTGCACGCATCTGGAAACTGCTTCTTACTCGTAGGAAGATTGTATAAATCCTTCCCAGGTATACCGACCTTCTCGAAGGCTTTGCGGACATCGTCAATACTCAATCAGTTCGGCCCCCACATGTAATGTAACACTCTCTGCAAGCCCTTCTATTTCTATCTTTCCTAAACCTGAAGAGTGAAAGCAGCAAAGAGAACGAACAGGCATACTTTACCCTTAATATTATTAATTAAAGGTATATCCAGTAGAAGATACTATTGAGCTCCCTACATTAATAAGAAGATTAAGAAATAGTTGTCTCCTGAGGTGTCGAGGTTCATGGCTAAGCGCTTTAATCTTTCTGGCGTTATTCCAGCTTTAGTCACTCCGTTCAGGAAAGAAGACGAAGAAGTTGATGAAGATGAACTGAAGGCCCTTATCGATTTTGTTATCGAGAAGGGAGTGACTGGTGTTGTGCCCTGTGGAACCACAGGCGAGTTTACATCGATGTCCGACGAGGAGAAGAAAAAGGTTCTCAAACTAACTGTTGACTATGTCAATGGTAAGGTTCCAGTAGTCGCAGGAACAGGTTGCGCCGCGACAAAGCAGACTATCGAAATGAGCAGATTCGCCAAGGATATTGGAGCAGATGCCGTCCTAGTGGTGACACCATTCTACCTTAAGCCCTCAGATCGAGGCATATACGAGCATTATAGGCGGGTTGCGGAAGCTCTCGACGGATTCCCAGTCATAATGTATAACATTCCACAGGTCACGGGAGTCACTCTTTCATGGCCCTTGGTGGAGGACCTGGCTGAGATCGACAACATTGTTGGGCTCAAGGATAGTAGCGGACAACTTCCCTACACGATGGCCGTCCTAGAAAAAGTAAGGGACAAGATCTTCGTGATGTGTGGGCACGATGAAGTCGTACTCCCAGCCCTAGCAGGCGGCGCCAATGGAGTCATCCTAGCGTCGGCGAACGTCATCCCTGATATATGGCTTAAAATCTATGAGGCAGTCAAAAACGGCAAACTGGAAGAAGCTCGCAAGATGCAGATGCAGATCCAGAAATTTGTGAGAATAATCGTTGGGAGCGGCGCAGTGGGCGTAAAGGAATCACTGAAAGCAATGGGCATCGACGCAGGTCTCCCTCGTTGGCCCCTCTCAGTCGGGGGAGAACTATCGTTCGAGAACAGAGAGGAAATCAGAATAGAACTGGAGAAACTTAGCAAGATCGAGAAGAAGATAGTCAAGTTCGAAGTCGTCCCCGGTGTCCCAGTTGAAGAGAGGTTCGCTGCAGTTGGCGTGACTCCGAAGGTCATCAAGGACTTTTCGCTGAAGATAGGAGAGGCGTTAGTTGCTTCGGGTTCTGAAGTCGCTCATATAGATGTTATGATTGGGAGAACGGATGGTCCAGTTGGAGAAGCTTTTGCAAACGCCAAGGCAAACCCAACACCTGGACACGAGGCGTTACTCGCAGTCCTCGAGCCAAACTTGGCCGTAAGACCGCCGACACTAATCATACCAACAGTCACAATCAAGAATCTCAGACAGAGTCAGATGATTTTTGGACCAGCGCAAGCCGGCGTAGCGAAAGGAGTGACAGACAGTGTTACAGATGGAATCATCCCGAAGGATGCCACAGACGAACTAGCCATCATAGCAAATGTGTTTGTTCATCCGTCTGCGGTCGATAGACACCGGATATTTATAAACAACTGGAAAGCCATGAGACAAGCTGTAAGAAGAGCTATGGAAGGAAGACCAACAATAGAGGAGCTTGAGAGAGACAAGGAGGCCGCCAGACATCCGTTCAAGCATACACCATGAGTGAACCTTGGGATATCGCCTCATCTTGAGTCGAAGAGAGATCACTCTCGTTTTCTTACTTTATCAAATTCTGCTCTGCAACCTCAATTATCAGAATGTGCCTTCTAGCTGGGTCCGTTGTAAACTCGTCCGAGAAACTGACCTCATGTGTGATCAAGTTTAGCACTGCGTACCTCTTCTTCACTGGAGGGGCTTCAACGTAACACACGAGCGGCTCCCCCATAACTGGGATCACTGCAAAGTAGATGTGTTTCCCTGCTTTTTCGACGTGACATAGGAAGGATGGCGCCATCGGAGAACTTACCATCATCACAAGGTCTTCCATTCTCTTCAGTTTCAAGCGAAGTACCTCTTCCTCAGGCAATGCAGATCAGACTCCTACTCTTGCTCACGTCAACTAGTATAGTAGTTTGACTGTGTTTTAGAAATTAGATAAGGATGGCGTATTCATTAAGTTATCGGGTGGCTGCCAATTAGCGTGATTCTTATTCTGAATGTTCATGTCTGTTTCATAATGCGACAAATAGTATGATGTCGTTGACGTTTGTGCCAGTGGAGCCCGTCATTATTAGACCGTCGCCTAAGCTCTTGAAGAACGTGTTTGAGTCGTTTCGTGCAAGATATTCATCAACATTCATGTTCTTCGCTCGAGCGTGTGTGACCGTGGATCCGTCGACAATCGCGCCTGCTGCGTCAGTAGGTCCGTCGACGCCATCCGTTCCCATGGATGCTATGGCAATTCCACTTAGACCTTCTATTGACTTCGATGCACTTAACGCTAGTTCTTGGTTTCTTCCTCCCTTCCCCTCTCCGCGGACGGTGACCGTGGTTTCCCCGCCCATAATCATTGCAGCTGGTCTCTTTATTGGGGAGTTGTACTTGGCCAGTTCCTTAGCTATCCCTGCGGTAACCTTGCCCACTTGCCTCGCTTCGCCTTCAACCATGGTTGAGAGAACAATGCTATTCAATTTCAGTTCTCGGGCTTTACTATGTGCAGCGTAACAAGCCTGCCTGCAACTGCCGATGATGAAGTTATGGATGTGGTTGAAAATCTTAGACTCAGGCTTCGGTGTCTCAGGAACCTGCCCACTGAGCCCCCGCAGCATGTGTTGCTTTACACTTTCTGGTGTATCGATCCATAGGCCGTATCGTTTCAGAACTTCAATTGCCTCTTTGAAAGTTGTCGTATCAGGAGCCGTCGGACCACCTGCTACAACATCAAGGGGATCTCCCACTACATCGCTTATCACAAGGACGATGACAGTGCAGCCTTTGGAAGCAAGTCTCTCGGCTAGCCTTCCACCACTGACTTGTGAAAGGTGTTTTCGCACGGCGTTCAGCTCATTGATGGTTGCCCCACGCTTCAGAAGCTGCCGAACAACTTCTTGGAAGTCTTCCAACTTGACACTTGGTAGAGGTAAAGAGAAGAGTGCGGAGCCCCCGCCTGAGAACAAACACAGGATAGTGTCTTTGGGCGTTGCCTTGTCCGTGATGGTGAGGATTCTCTTTGTTGCTTCTACATTTTCGTTTCCGGGTATAGGGTGGCTCGACTCACGGAGTTCCACGGACTTAATGTGGAACATGTTGCGTGTCCCACTAAGGATGCTTACACATCCTCCAGAAACGTTCTCACCGAGGAGCTTCTCAACTTCCTCCGCCATGGCTCCGCTTGCCTTTCCTCCCCCAACCACATACACTTGGTCTGACGTCTTCAGGTTGAATTTTGCCTCGTCTACCTTTAACGTCTCTCCGTCTTTGGATAGCTTCACATGATTGCGTATCGCTATCCTTGGATCAGCTGCCCTAACGGCCTCCTCAAGCAGAGTCAAGGCTATCATTCTGGCTTCTTTATCAACCTCATTGGTAACCTTCCGCAACAGCTCATCGAAATTCTTTAGCAGGTGCTCGGTCATTTCTGATAGCACTTCTCATTGTCGTGACTCTTGCTTGACTTTGCCTTTCGCTCCAATCAGCTTCATGAGCATTGGCATAAGCTGAGTGCCTGTAGACAGTGTTTTCAGGCTTCCTTTAGCACATTCGCTCTCGCCAAACTTACTGATCTCGTCCCCCTTAATCCTGTCACCCGCTACGAGAAGGGGGACTGGATCATCACTGTGTCCCTTGAGCGCGCAGGGTGTTGAATGGTCAGCAGTAACGCATACGACTGAATTAGACATGTCGATCATTTCGAGGAGCTTTTTGAAGAATATGGCATCGATCTTCTCGATTATTTCCTTTTTTAGTTGTACGTGCCCGTCGTGTCCGGGTTCGTCTGGACCCTTTATGTGTATGTAGAAGCAGTTGTGTGTCTTCATAGCTTCTTTGAGTTTAGCTATCCTCAGTTCGAGGTCTGCCTGAACGTTCTTTGAGGGTGGGGGTAAATTGAACACATCCATTCCCGCCAATCTCCCTAACCCTATCTCCACCGGCATGTCCGCAAGGCAAGCGAACTTTACGCCGTACTTCTTGTTGATACTGAACATTTTTGGCACATGATTTCCGGCATCTCTCGTAAGTATGACATTAGCTGGTTTCTTTCCACTTCTAACTCGCAACTTATTCACAGCATGATCCTTCAACACACTTGCACTCTTGGTGACAAACTCGTTGACAAGCTCTGCTGAGATCTTGCTCTCCTTCTTCTTGTCGAGTGGCTCACACTTCACTAACCTGTTATCCCCGCCAGCTTTAGCCACCCCGAGGCCGCTGACTCGCGCATAGGCTGAATCAGTGTTAGAAATATCCCCTGAGAGATGAACGTCTTCAGCTCTTATCACTATTACGCATCTATGAGCGATGGTGTTCTTGAATTCGAAACTTGCAGGGTGAGACTCCAACTCAACTAAGTCGTTAACAGACTTGCTGAGTTCTGACGCCTCATCGTTCGTCAGATCTCTTCCCGCCCTTCGATCAACAATGGCGTCTCCTTCGCCGAGTGTAGCAAAGTTGCAGCGAAGCGCCAGGTCGCCGTCATTAACCGTTAGCCCAGAGCCATAGGACTCTATTGGTCCCCTACCAGTGTGATACTTGAACGGATCATATCCAAGTATAGAGATAACAGCAACATCACTCTCTGGTGCGACACCTTTCTGAACAGTATACATTAGACCAGTTCTGCCCCTCCTCGCTAGCTGATCAAGATTCGGTGTGGAAGCTGCCTCAAGCGGAGTTCTTCCTCCGAGCTCGTCTATCGGCCGGTCACCCATACCGTCTATGCAAACATAGAATAGATTCATCATAAACAGCACTTCGCCTCCAAGATTACATCTACTCAAATGACGCGTTACACTCAAAAATCAAGTACAATATTTATCCGTACTCTCTTACCGTGTCTTGCCGCTGTTCAATGTTACGATGAACTTGCAGTGGTCATGCCCAGTTCCGTAACACTCGACTTCCTGGACGTGAGCCTCAACTTTAAGTTTTGACTCCATTATTCCTTCAATTAGACCTTCATCCAATGTGCAGAGATTGTCTCCAACATTTGGAGACTCCTTACACTCCAGGCAATCATCTACGATTATTGTCAATCCGTTTCCATCTTCTTTGAAGGACAGTCTCCCCAGATCATGAGCAGTCCAGTATTCAGTCATTTCTTTCATTAGGCCATTCTTTGTTTTCGCCTTGAATGTTGGCGCTATATCCATGCCTACCTGTTTGCCTATGGCTCTGAATTGTTCCCTGATGTTTATCCCAAGGAAATTCAGTGCACGAAATATGGACTTTAACTCGGTTCCGAATCTTAGGTGGTTTTCCCCTATATGATTTACAAGATTGACTAGTTTATCATAGAGCTGGCTTTCAGTTAGGCTTATAGTTACGCGTCCAACAGGTTTCCCTGTCTCGATCTCCTCGATTCTGGCTTTTGCGTCGATGGCTGAACTCCACATCAACTCGAAGAACTCTTTCTGAGCCAATACAAAATCCCTGCTATCAGTCCATAGAGCGGAGTCGCGCTCGGCTGGTAGACCAATTGAGCTGCCTAAAACCAGCAGGATTATCGCTTCTTTATCATCGACAACCACAAAACTCGCTGGGTTGTCGGTCTTAATGTGCCTTACCTCAGCAAACTCCATAAACCTTCTAGCTGATCTAACACTGGCCTGGTCGATCTCACAAATTACTCTAATCTTCGTTTTGCCTTTGGTCGCAAGTTCCTCGAACGCGTCGTCAACACCATTTAGCACTGATAGAACTATGCCCCGCCTTGTCGACACCATGCAAACTTCTTTTCTCGGCTGCTGGGAAATCTCAGCGAAAACATTGTAGATTCTCTGAGCTCCGTGTATTAACCTAAAAGTAGGCTGAACCTCAGCTTCTCCAGGAGGAATAGTTCTCCATGTCTTAAGTACGGCTTCCTTGCTTCGCTCTATCCTAGAAATCCTGTTTCTCTGTTCTTGCATCAGAAGGTCAAATCCCTTCTCCAAGGGAACCGCGACAAACCTCATAGGTTTCTCAAGCGTCCTCTTCACGAGGTTCCTCTGCTCAAGTTTCTCAAGCGTGCGGTAGGCATCCATCCTATCAAACTTGAGGGAATCAGCCACAACACTTGCTTTGCTTGGTCCCAGTCTGTTCAGCTCAAGGTATATCTGCGCCTCTTTCTCCGTCAACCCGCTTTCAACAAGTTCCTTGATTATGGACTCCATGGAAATGCTCCACCGTTCCTCGCCAGATAAGTAGACCACAACCCTACAGGTAAATAGTTACTTCACCTAAATAAGTGATATGATAATACCAACCCTGGATCTACGAGTATCATACACGTGTTAAGATGCACGACTGTCAACAATAAATACTTTACCTGAATAAACATGTCCGCGGGAGTGTTCACAAGTCGTGGCTGTAATAAGCGACGTTGCTATTAGATTGGCCAGTGGGAAAAAAGAAGCGGATGAGATTAGCAGACTAGCCTCAGGTACAGGGAGCGAAGAGCATGAAATCGACAAAATGATAAGCAGCGACAGAGTCTTTGTAGCGAAGAGAACAGGGAAAACCATAGGTTTCATCGCATTAAAGACTACGAAAGAGGGGAACGCAGTAGAAATAAGTGGCCTATCAACAAAGGAACATGAGAGAAGAAAAGGTGTCGCTAAGCTGCTCGTCGAGCACGCAGAAAAACTAGCTCGGAGCATGAATGCTGCTAAGTTAATTGTAAGAACCGGCAACGATAATATTCCGGCACTCGCATTATACCAGCAGAGCGGGTTCAAGATAAGCGGAGTCAAATTAGGAGCACTGGTTGAGCATCATGGAGGAAGAGAAGTTATAGGATGGCAAGGTATTCCCGCTAGAGACGAAGTTACACTGGAAAAGGCACTGTAGCAGACAAATATCAATAGGTGGCGTGATAGGAATGCCTAAGATTGAGATTCATGGAATGAAACTCCATTATGAAGAATATGGCAAAGGGGATCCTATAGTACTTGTTCACGGCCTAGGTGGATCTATCTTTGATTGGGTAATGCAGATCCCATTCTTCTCTAAGACGTACCGTGTTATCGCTGTTGAGTTGCGTGACCACGGAGAGTCTGACAAGTGGACAGGCTCCTATGATATCAAGATGTTCTCGGAAGATCTAGTTGAATTCGTCGATAAACTCAAGTTGGGTAAAACTATCTTCTTTGGCGTTTCGATGGGCGGAATGATACTGATGCAGTTAGCGCTAGACCATCCAAACAAGGTGAAGGCGTTGGTATTGGCTGACACCCAGGCTGGTCTGAGTGAGGAAATCATGAAGGCAGGACAAGAAATGGCTTCAATGGGTCAGAGGATGACTGGTGAAGAGTTAGCCATAGCGACGATGAAGTTCAATTTCACCCCCGAATTCATTGAGAGCCATCCAGATATTGTCAGGCGGGCAATCGAGATATCAGATGCCCGTGATCCATCGTCCACTTTTCGCGCCGCCGAAGGACTAATCAGATTCGATGTGAAGAGAAGGCTGAAGGAAATCAAAGTCCCAACTATCATCGCCAATGGCGAAGATGACCCGCTAATATCACTGAGTCAGGCTAGGTATCTGAAGGAACAAATCAAAAGCGCCGAACTAATTGTACTAAAGAAAGGGAGACACATGGCGATTATCGAGAAAGCCGACGAATTCAACAAAGCGGTCTTGAAATTCCTCAAGGAAATCGAAAATGAGACCCATAAAAGAAAGGGAGAGTAAGTAGTTGCCAGAGTCTCTCTCTACTCTCTGGGAACTTTGAAGTACTCATAGAATCCTCCCTTGCTGCCGACCTTTACCCTCGGGTTCCCAATGAAACCGGACTTGACTAGTTTCTTGAGCGTCAACGGTGCAGCATAATGAGCCTCCGACGTTTCATTGTACAGATAGGTGGATATGTGGAGAAGCGTGTCAAGTCCAATAAAATCCGCTAGTTCGAACGGCCCCATTGGCCAGTTGAAGGCCATCTTTGACATTGCATCGATTTCTTTGATGTTGGCTACGCCTTGTTCGTAGAGTCTTATTGCTTCAGTGATCCAGCTCGCTATATACCTAGTTGTGAAGAAGCCTGGACCGTCAGTTGCCGTGATGGGTATCTTCCCGAGCTTCTCGCTAAGATCTACGATAATGTTGTATGTTTCATCTGATGTGAGAGCGCCTCTCACGACCTCAATCAGCTTCATTATGGGTGCTGGGTTGAACCAGTGCATTCCGATTACCTTGTCTGGTCTGTTCGTCGCCGCGGCTATATCCGTTATCATGATCCCTGAGGTGTTTGATGCGAGGATCGTGTGCTTAGGGCAAAGCTCCTCAAGTTGCTTGAAGACTCTTTTCTTAAGTTCGAGGTCTTCAGGTGTTGCCTCAATTACGAGGTCGGTGTCCTTTACGGCTTCTCTCAGATCAGTCGTAAACTTAATGTTTGACAGCGTGGTTTCAACATTCTCCTTTGTGATCTTGCCTTTCTCAGCAGCTCTAGCTAGGCTCGTCTTAATTTTCCCGAGTCCCTTGCTTACAAGTTCATTCGTCAAATCAGTCATGTAGACTTTATAGTTACCTCTAGCGCAGACCTCAGCGATTCCAGACCCCATTATTCCTGCGCCCAAGACTGTGATCTTTTTCAAGTCTTCATTTCTCATGCGCGTATCACTTCCTAGAAATGACCACCGCCCCTCTAAACCATCAGCAAAGGGAGATCCCAAGACGCAAGTAGTACGGTTCATGCATAAGAGCTTCTAGTATTTAAAGAATGGTGCGACTGCATGTCCGAGTGACGAAGGGCCATCTCGTGAAACTACGAAAAAACTGCATGGGAAGCATTTTCCTGTCCGACTCGTGTCCTCGACTTTTGACCTCTCGGTCACTTGCGGTGCTTATTGCAGTAGCTGACAATCCGAAGAAAAGAAGGCTTATATTGCTTCTAGCCGCCCGGTTCTCCTGGCTGATTTCTCGAACGAGTGGAAGAAGAAGTATCCCAACATGAGCGCAACGAGGCCCACTATCGTCATCTGCCCCAGCAACGGTGCGATATCAGTTAGCGTTGCTCCTGCAATTACATTTCGTCCTGCCTGCACACCATAGGTTAACGGGATCAAGTACGAAATGAATTGAACCTGTTCTGGCAAAGCCTGAACTGGGAAGTTTATGCCGCAGAATATCAGCTGAACAAACGTGAAGATATTCGCGAAGACAAGAGGATCTCTAAAGTAGAAAGAGAATCCTCCTACGAGGAGTCCAAAGCCAGCCATAGTGAAACCAGTTAAGAGTAGTGTAACGATCAGACCCAGTAGGTCAGTTCTTCCAAAGTCTACTCCAAATAGAAACGCAGCAAAAATGAATGAGATTAAAACACTTAGTAATCCATCGAATATGTGGATCATGGATCTCCCAACGAAGAGTGGCATTCTCTGAGCGGGAGTCGCGAGTATCGGTTGAAGGGTGCCGTCCCACTTGTCCGCGCTCGTTATGTTGATCACGGCAAAAACAGTATTCCAAGACATTGCCTGTATCGCGTTACCAATGGCCATATAGGTAACGATGCCAGAATGCGGATTGCCAGTTAAATATATCCCTACAAATACAAAGAAAGCCATCTGAGAAAGCGGCAGAATCAGCTTCATTGTAAGCCACATTGGCGGGTTCAGCCAGCTGAACTGCGCTCTGAATGAGAAAACGGCGCTACTGAAGAATACCCTGAGTCTGCTTGGCTGAGTCACGCTTCCATCAAACTCCCATCTCTTCTGACTTTATCTCCCACTTTCTTGAAGAGGAACACAGCTATGGCAAGATAGCCTAACGTGATCAAAATCATAGCGCCTATGTCCACCCAGAATCCATGAGCAAAATACTCAACGCTAGCCGCCTCCCTAATAGCCTCGATACCCCAGTAAGGCCCCAGAATGTAAGATGCGGGATGACTCCAAAAGGGTAAGACCATTATTGGAAACATGCTTGCTGAGACTATGTAGATTGGAAACTCCAGTCCATTTGTCATCACCTGCGCCGACCTAGTAAGCACGAAAGAAGATGCGAAGATCAGCCCTAGGGCTGAGACTGAGAGAAGTGTTAACACTATGGCAATCGAAAACAGAGCAGGGTTGTCGACATCCAGAGGTACCTGGAAGACCAGAGTCGCTATTAGGAGTATGGCCACCATGTTGACGAGGCCAAATAGGGCGTTGGCAATCGATCTACCTGCAATCACATGCATTAAATTTGAAGGTGCTGCCAGTACTTCTTCCAGTGTCCCCTGCCATCTTTCGAAGTTGATGGCAAACCCCGAAGAGTATAGCGTGTTTCCCCACATCCCCATCATTCCTCCCCCTATAACAGCGTAAACACCAAAGGACTCGCCGCCGCCCTTGAAGAGTGTTAGAGCGACAAATGTGAAGACGAAGGGAGCAATCACGTTCGGGATGACCCACTGGGGATCAGCGATCCAATGTCGCATAGCCATTATAAATGCACTATACGTTACCCTTAGAGGCTTGGGCATTACTTCACCTTCCCTTCAACCAGTCTCAGGTAGGCATCTTCAAGCGTGGGCTCCTTGATTTTGATGTCGTTGATGCGGCACTCCTTCAGCACTTCCTGCAAGTCAGATATTATCTCGGACCCCTTTGGCGTCTGGATCTTCACAACCTGCTTATTCTCGCTCAGGTCTGCGGTGACCGCTAAGACTTCCGGGACCTTCTTGAGAGTTTCCACGCATTTTTCCGTTACTCCGAATGCATCAATTTCAACTACGCTTGTGTCTCTTACATACTTTTTCAGTCCGGACGGTGTGTCAAGAGCGACGATTTCGCCCTTGCGTATGACGGCTACTCGCCTGCAGAGTTCGTCCGCTTCATACATGTAGTGAGTAGTCAGCAATATTGTTTTTCCTTTCTCGACCAGTCCCTTAATCATTTCTCTTGTTTCCCTGGCGATCTCGGGATCAAGTCCTATGGTGGGTTCATCAAGGAAGATCACTTTGGGATCATTGATCAATCCTCTAGCCAAGTGCAGGCGCTGTCTCATACCCCGTGAGTACGTTTCAACACGGTCATTGCGCCTGTCCCATAATCCCACGAAATGCAGAAGTTTCTCAACCCTTTTATCCCGAACATCTATGGGTACTCCGTAGAGATCGGCGAAGTATCTAAGATTCTGTACTGCGTTGACCCTCGTGTAGAGCCCTCTTTCTCCACCTAGAACGATGCCTATCGACTCTCTGACCTTCCTGACGTTCTTCTCGACATCATAGCCAAGAACAGTAGCGGTGCCAGATGTCGGAATGAGCATCGTTGTAAGCATCTTTATTGTGGTCGTCTTTCCAGCGCCGTTGGGGCCAACTACTCCGAAAATCTCTCCGTAGTCAACAGCGAAAGAAATGTCCTTAACTCCAACAATTGGCTTCTTGGTTCTTCGCAGGACTCCTTTGGTAGTGTAGAAGATCTTGCAGAGATGATCCGCCACGATAGCCTTGTCTGTGCGTAATTCTTCGCGCTTTGAACCCTGTTTTGATTTTCCAGCCAAGTCGGAATGCGCTCCTCTTCTCGAAGTTCCTCAGAAATTAGAGCTTGCTTATCCTATATTTCTTACTCCAAGCAATCCAAAGCTCACTGCAACTGAATAAGTCGTTTTCGGGTCACGACTTATAGGATAACTGACTCTCCCAGTACCGTGCTAACATGTCCCATGCGATCCCAGCCTGGTAGAGCATAAATCACTACGATCAATACGGGATAAAAACCTTCCATTTGATTCCGAGAGTAGCGTTCAAGGAGAAGGAGAAGCTAATAACCTTGATATCCCAAATAGGAGTAACGAAAAGTAGAAGCATCGCATTCGAGACTCATGCTTTCCTGTGAGGAGTTGAAGGCAAATAATGGTTGTAAGTGGCGAACGCAAAGGAAAAAGAGAATTTGATTTCAAAGAGGTAATCTATGATAAGAAGAATATGGTTGCCAAGGTGACCATAAACCGTCCAAATGTCTATAATGCTTACAGCACGAATACCTTGAAGGAACTAGCTCAGGCATTCGATGATGCATCAGACGATGACTCGATTGGAGTCGCTGTCTTAACGGGAGCTGGCGACAGAGCTTTCTGCACTGGCGGAGACGTAAAGGAGTACTCGACCGTTTACCAAAAGGCGCCACACCGATACTGGAACTACATGGTGATCTTCGACAAGGCTGTGACAAGCATCAGAAATTGCAGGGTTCCCGTAGTTGCTAGAGTGAACGGCATGACAGCGGGAGGAGGAAACGAGCTTCACCAAGCCTGCGATCTCTCCATAGCGTCCGAAAACTCGAGGTTCCTGCAGGTCGGTGTTCGGGTTGGAAGTGTGGCAGCTGGAGGGGCAACCCAGTGGCTTCCAATCCTAATAGGTGACAGAAGAGCACGGTGGATGCTGTACACCACTGATGAGGTTGACGCGAAAACCGCAGAGCAGTGGGGTCTAGTCAACAGGGTCGTACCGTACTCGGAACTTGACAGCGCCGTTGAAGAAGTCTGCAGCAAGATTCTCAGCAAGTTTCCTGAGTGCCTAAGGTACACGAAAGTTCAAGTAAACTTCTGGAAGGACTTCGTCTGGAACAACACTATACAACATGCGAGAGATTGGCTCGCTCTACACATGGGATCAACTGAAGCAATGGAAGGAATGCGGGCATTTGTCGAGAAGAGACCCGCAGACTACAAAGGAATCAGAGAGAAGCTAGCAAAGGGAGAAGCTCCTGAGTTTCCTTGGGGCGCGCCGACAAAAAGTTGTCCGAAGTGCGGAGCTAAGAACATACCAGAACAATTCAAGTTCTGTGGCGTGTGTGGAAACAAGCTGTAGCCTAATCGAAGTGATTTCATCCCCTTTTTCTTTCTTTACTACTCACATCAGCCGAAGACAAAGCCTGATTTCTAGTGATGAAAACTTTTTTCTGGTTTAATTTTCAGAGCTTTGCAGAGAATTTCTTTGTTCGCCGGTGAAATAATTTTCGTTTTTCGTTTAATTCTTCTCTAGTCACTCGATCAAAATCTAGCTCAGATCAGAAAGTCTTAAAAGAAACTAGAACAGAAAAGTCAATTGACCCAAGATGTTTGCGAAGAAACTCAAGTGCATCTATTGCGGCGAAGAGTACGATATTCCACGGAATGGGGAAGATCCGAGGTTAAATTACAAACTGATGTGTCCGAAGTGCGTGGATTCCCACAAGTGGATATATGGTTCACTGGATGTTGTGTACGATTATGATGAGATTCGCGAGAAAGTGGACCTCAAGAAGCTTTTCGACTTCAGTTACCCGATAGATACAATGTGGGGATTCAAAGATCTTCTCCCGGTTTGGCACGAACCCGTGTGCCTTGGCGAAGGGGATACACCGCTCTACCAGTGTCAAAGGGCTTGTGAAGAACTTGACGTTTCCCACCTTTACCTGAAATATGAAGGGGCGAACCCGACAGGATCCTTCAAAGATCGAGAATCGGCAGTTTGTGTGTCTCGCGCCCTTGAAATTGGGGCTAAGGGTGTTGCAGCGATATCGTCAGGAAACGCAGGAGGATCACTTGCGGCCTATGCCTCAAGAGCTGGAGTTAAATGCCTCATTTTTACCCCAAGCAGTGCCTCTCCTGAGAAGATGACACAGATAGGGATATTTGACGCAGAGCTCATTGCCGTCGACGGAATCTATGAAGATCTCTGGGAACTCATCAACAGAAATCCAAATAGTGCAGCGGACGCTCAGACTTCAAAGCTCGTAAGCCTCACATACCAGTACTACTATGACTGCAATCCAGCTCTCAACCCATATAGAGTCGAGGGAGACAAGACTGAGGCATACGAAATATATAGAGGGGTAATGGACGTCCCTGAATGGGTAGTTATTCCTACTGGGAACGGCAGCAACCTTGCTGGCATCTGGAAAGGCTTCAAAGAAATGTTCAACCTAGGGATAACAAACCGGTTGCCCAAACTGATCTGCGTGCAGGTGAAAGGAGGAGACCCAATAGCGAAGGCCTTTGAACAGAAAAAGGAATTCTCGGTGAGGATTGAGAATCCACCAGACTCAATAGCTGAAGGTATAGTTGCAAGGGACTGCTATGACGCAACTAAAGCCCTTCGCGCACTCAGAGAATCCAACGGCATAGCAGTAGCCGTAGATGATCTAGAAGTCATCGAGTACATGGAGTTGCTTGCAGGAAAAGAGGGGGTCTTTGTGGAACCGACATCGGCGACAACTCTGGCTGCGATAGGGAAACTCAGGGAAACTTATGCTATCGATAAATCCGACAGAATTGTATGCGTACTCACGGGGTCAGGGCTAAAGGCTACGAAAGAAGTCATGGTCAAGTGTAAGAAAGAGGTCAAACCAATAGACAAGGTCAAGAAAGGTGACTATATGACTCTAGTAAAGGATATAGCAAAAGTAGCCAAGAAACACTTCCCAACGGTACCAATACCTGTGATGGCGGAACTGGCAGGACCACAGGAAACAGCTGCAAAAACCCCGAATGGCAACACGACTAGGAACAACACGAAGAACGGCTCATCTGGATAATGCGTCCTTCTTCTCCGTATTGATTTCTGATCCTTTGGTATCATACGCTGGCGCAGTTGGTAACATGTTATAGTTGCTGGCAAGAGCTTGTTGGTAAGCGCCAACGTCAAGTACCATCAAAATGTCTTCCTTGTGAGTTTCGGGAAGCATTCTTGGGCCAGTTCGATCTCGTCCCCACGCAAATACGTCTCCTGAATCACAAGCTATTCCTCCGATGTTGTACAGGGTTTCTAAAGGCTGGTTGATTCTAGAAGCATTGAGAATCTCAAACCACTGCCTCAAGAGGACGATATCATGTGCATCTGTCACAGCGCTCCCGTCCGTGATAATCCACTTGCCTGCCCCCTTGAGTGATTTCTTGTAGTCACCATGCAGGTCAAACACATCTGTCACTGTAAGTAAGAGCGCTGTGCTATCAGCCGTGAGCCATCTTCCAGGCTCAACACATAACTCTGGGCAGTTCGATCCCTTCTCTTCATGGATTCGCTTCAGTGTAGAAGCGATCTTTGTGGCATATTCCTCGACATTGTAATCTGGCCAGAATTCTCCGTACTCATCCATGTCTTCTGGCTCGGTCTTGACGTATCTCACCGCGATTCCTCCCCCGATGTTTATCTGTTCCACGTGAATACCGAATTTCTCATCTAACTCAGCTATTTTGGAGCATAGGACTGGTATAACTCCTCGACCCTCTGCTCTTTTCTTACCTCTGATTCCCGTTAGGGTTTCGATGTTCGATATTTGGGATCCAATGTGGCAATGGACCTGAACCAGTTTAATCAGATCTCTATTATTGCTCATCTCCTTAATCACATTCTCAAGCTGATCAATGGGTACTCCGAACCTTGAATAACCCGCTCCGGTCGCCAGGTCCTCCGCTGTCTTTGGTTTGATGGCTGGGTTGACTCGAACTCCGACACGTATCCCTCCTCCCATTCGCTCGGCGACCTTAATCGCGAATCTTACTTCTTCGACGGAGGAGAGATTCACAAGCGCATTGAGTCCTTGCTTAGATTGATGCTTGAAGGCAACTTCAATCAACGACTCCCTGTATGGGCGCAGAACATGGTGTTTTGATACACCATTACAAACAATGGCAGGAGATTTCCTCCCAAGCTTGGTATTCTCCAGAACCTCAAGCGAGAAGACGAACTCATTAATATTGGTTACCTCAAAACCAAATCCTTCTCTTACTATCCTATCTACAATAGCCCTAATCGAATTTGCCTTAATCGCATAGAGCGGATGAAACCTGCCTGGATAAGTTCCGAATGATTTGACAAGGCGCTTAGCGTTCCTCATGACTTGGTCAAGGTCAACGATGTAGCAACGCGTCCCATGCTCATGAACAAAACTGAGTACGTCAACACCACCAAAAGTGAGCGTTCCTCCTGAGGTAACGCTCATGCATTCACCCAGATCCTTTCTACCAGCGTATTCGGTTGGATCGGCTCTGCAAACAGGATCAATGATAGAAGGCTGCTTCAACCAAGGAGCACGCTCCCTCGACATCGTGTGTGCCGACTATAGCTATCATCAACAACATAAAATAATAGAAGCCGTTTACTCGCTTATAAGTGAAGAAGTGCGGAGCAAGAGACCCATCCTACAATCGAATTAGGGCCTTGCTCTGACCGGATGGCAGGAGGATTTCTATCATTGAGGATCATACCTGTGGTAGATCTTCTGGGTGGACTCGTCGTTCATGCTAAGAAAGGCGATAGGAACAAGTATCAACCTATTAGAAGCGTTCTGTCTCCAACCGCTGAACCAGTCGAGGTGGTCAAAGCATTCCATAGAGAATTCAAGTTCAAGGAGCTCTACGTAGCTGATCTCGACGCGATACAGGGAAAAGGCATAGCCGTAGAAGATATCAGGAGGATCAGTGAAGCTACTCCGATGGAGCTGATGGTTGACGCAGGAGTCAATAACATTGAAGCGGCGCACGTTGTTAGAGAGGCTGGCGCATCAGAGATCATCATTGCAACAGAGACTCTGGAAGATCTGAATACCCTACCAGAAATAATCCGTGATATGGGAAGTAGCAAGATAATATCGAGCCTCGACATGAAGTATGGTGAAGTCCTTAGTAAGTCGCCTCGCTTGAGAAACCTATCACCAGTGAAAGCGGCTAAGACCATAGAGGAAATGGGTGCTTCACAGCTCATAGTCCTTGAACTGACGCGGGTTGGAAGCGAATTGGGTGTCGACCGGACCTTGGTGAAGTCAATCGTTAGCAAGATCAGGATACCGGTCCTAACGGGAGGCGGCGTCAGAAACATCAACGACCTGACTGAACTCAACGAGATGGGGGTTAGTGGAGCGCTTGTAGCAACCTCACTTCACACTGGATCCATAACAGCACGTGATCTACGTTCTCTCCTTTCATAAACAGTGACTCTAACTCTCGAAACTGACCCACAATATTGATTGGGGCGGCTACTGAACCACGGAAAGTCAGATGGATCATATTTTAGCCCTTATTCACTAAGATCAATATTATAAGTCAGTGAATCATGTGAATCAAGGTTGATGGCGCGGAGGTTGACGGTACGACAGGGAGAAAGGTTTTCTCTATTACCGGTGTGCACGGATCAGGTAAAACAACTGTGTACAACTCTTTGAGAGCGCTTTACCGCAGAGACCCTCGCTGGTTATTCATGCCTGAGAGAATGGGTCGTTCTCCATACCCGTTTGGATCGAAGGATCCGCAGGTCGCCTTCAGAGCGGAAATCTGGTATCTCCGCCAGATGCTAAAAAGAAATGAGCTAATTAGAAAGCGCAGTGATAGCAACCTTGTTGTTGTGTGTGACAGGAGCCCGATATGCGTCTTAGCATACTCTCACGCTCTCTGCTCCCTTGAGGACTACAAGATCATTAGGGATCTGTACCTGGATGTTGAGTGGGAAGAGAACGCAGTTTTCTATCTTGAAATGAATCTCGAAAGTACGCAGACGAGACTGATGTCTGGGCGTAGAAGGAACCTAAGAAAGTGGAATGAAGGAGAAGAGGAATACATTCTGAGAGTGTTAGAAGGCTACGAAAAAGTTTTCAAAGACGTGAAACAGAATAGAACTCTCAACTTGGTTAGGATACCAAACGGTGACGCAAGACCAAGAGAAACAATCCAACGAGTAAACAAAGAAATACTCCAGAGGAGTGGCGAAAACACTTAAAAGATTAGAGATGGAAGAATTAGTAAAGGAGTCTTGTGGAATACTCCACCTTCCTAGATTCCCGCTTCTGAATCACGGTCGCGTGCCTTGCCATATTGGACGACTTAACAAAGGAAATGGGGAAAGAGTAGTATGGCTAAGATCAAAAGATTTGTTAGGTGCCCAGAATGTAACGAACTTATAGTCGTCAATATTGATGACAAGATCAAGACTGATAGGTGGCCCCTGAGACTAGAGGGAACACATAAGGATCACGGCTACGTGATCTTGCTCGATTCGCAGTATGCTATCACAGATGTTAAGAAGAAACCAACAAAAAGTCGCGATTCGACGTAATAGAGCTAAAAGACACTACGAAAAAACCCCTAATAATGTGAACCCGAAAGGTATTTTAGGCTGAAAACCCGACATTTCTAATTGGTGGAGGACGGAAATGTAGGCAAAGCAGCTGGAGGCAGCGATTGACCTCGTGTTTTTTCTCCCCTAATGGGTTTTTCAGCACATAGATACTACCTCCCCCATTTCCGCGCGAGGTCCGCTACAACCTCCAGCAAACTGTCGATACTCTACCTCTAACACTCTGCACAAAAAGTGAACCAGAAATCACCATCGTCTCTTGTCTGATCACGTCTCATGATTCCATGTTTATCCAGAAGACTTCATTTTTGGGATTATGGTTTAAATAGTAGAATAGTAAAGAAGTCATTCTGTCGCCTTAGTAGCTAGGATGATAATTGGCAGGTAATAGATTCGGTGGCTAGTTCTATGGTGTTTAGGAACATTTTGGTTGCCATAGACGGTTCTAAGGAATCTGACAAGGCTGTTGAGATTGCCACTGAGTTGGCGTTGAAGTTAGGAGCCAAGATAACATTTCTACATGTGGTGAACGTGCCTGACTTGGGCGGGGTTCCCTTGGTCGGTGATAAACCTGAGCAAGCGCTCCGTGGTGCGCTGACGGATGCAGGAAAGAAAGTCCTCGAGAAGGCAATCGAGGTTGCGAGAAGAAAAAAGATCTCGGCTGCCGAGAAGATCACCGAAGGATACCCTGCAATGACGATAGTGAAAGAAGCTTCGAGACTGGGCGCTGAATTAATAGTCATGGGCTCAAGAGGAACGACTGGCGTGGAAAGGATCGTAATCGGAAGCACCGCAGAGAAGGTCCTGCGTTGGTCTGGCGTCCCCGTTCTCGTAGTGAAAGAATAAGTGAGGAAGGTCACTTCAAACCAAAAGGAAAACGAAAACTGAAAAGCTGTATTATGAAGCTGAATACCAAATCAATGAAACGTCATAACGAGACACATATTGTAGTCAGAAGTTGAGGGAGTGAGTTTAGAATGTCTGAGGAGAAAAAGAATGCGGCTTTGAAGAAGATTGCTGATGCAGTTGCTAACCTTGATCTTGAACATATTAAGAATATCGTTAAGGAAACCCTTGCTGCAGGTGTCTCAGCGTACGAGATCGCTGCCAAGGGACTGGGCAAAGGAATGGATATTGTTGGAAAGAAGTATGAAAACCATGAGTACTTTCTGCCCGAGCTCGTCGTTGCAGGTGAAGTAATGTACAGCGGCCTAGATGTCGTAAAGCCACAGCTTGAAGGGAAAAAGGAAAGAAGCAGCGGTGTAATAGTCGCAGGAACCGTTGAGGGAGATATCCACGACATAGGAAAGAATCTCTTCGTAATGTTGGCCACGGCGTCCGGCTTTGAGGTTCATGATTTAGGAAGTGACGTCTCAGCAGAGAAATTCGTTAACAAAGTCAAGGAAGCTAACGCTGACTTCGTTGGTCTATCAGCGCTCATAACAACGACGATGGACAAGATGAAGTCAATTATAGATGCGCTAAAGAAGGCTGGTGTTCGCGACAAGGTGAAGGTGATCGTTGGAGGCGCTCCACTGACGGAGGGCTTCGCAAAGAAAATAGGAGCAGACGCCTACGCAGCCGACGCCCTCGACGGGATCAGACTCTGCAAGGAGTGGACTCAAGGGAGAACCAAGGGAAAAGAAAAACCGAGCGCTCCCAAGAAGAAGGAATAGTGAGACGCTCACCGGAAGTCCGGATGATTAAGGATGAAGAACATCCGCAACATGAAAGTAACCAGAGTCAAGGAAAACACCTCCACTGTTATTGAGGATGAAGTAATAGTCGATACCTTTTTGAGCGTCTCACTGAACGGCGAGCATGTAGTCTCATTTATCTGCTCACCTGGATTCGAGGAAGAGGCTGCACTAGGATACTCGTTCTCAACAGGCATACTGAAGACAACAAAGAGCATCAAGAAACTATCACGTGAGGAGTACAATGTGGACATTCAAACAACGGAGCCAATTGCCGTACCCAAATCGGGTGCAAATTTGATTACCAGCGCTTGTGGGGTGCCAGACGAGTGGCTCAAACTAAGGAAAGGCTTCAAATTACCGAAAGTAGAATCCGACCTGAAAGTCAGCTCAAAGGTGATAACGTCAGCTGCCAGACAACTTAACGAACGGAGCGAGGTATTCAGAAGAACAGGAGGAACCCATGCAGCTGCGCTATTCAGGATTGACGGTCAACTCTTTTTCGGTGTCGAGGACGTAAGCAGGCATGTAGCTGTAGACAAGGCGATAGGAAAAGCGCTATTAGCGAAACAAAGCTTGAGCGAACTCTTCCTAATGAGCACGGGGAGGCTAGCAAGCGACATGGTTTCCAAGGCAGTGTACACAGGTATCCCAATTGTCGCATCAATGGCAGCGCCCTTCGACTCCGGGATACAACTAGCCGAGGCAACAGGAATAACACTCGTCGGATTCGTCAGAGGAGAAAGAATGAACATATACACATACCCTGAAAGAATCACGATCAACTAAATACTGCCGAAGCAATGTGCGCGAACTAGGTGGAAACCATGAGAGAAGACATTCTGTATGAGACTTTTGACGGGACTTTCCCGTTTAAACCCCATTTAAGAACGATTAATGGTTTCAGAATGCATTATGTCGACGAGGGCAAAGGTGAACCCATTGTTTGTCTCCATGGAGAACCCACTTGGGGCTATCTCTACCGCAAATTCATTCAGCCTCTTTCCAAAACCAACCGTGTGATTGTTCCCGACCATATGGGATTCGGCAAAAGCGATGTACCACAAGACAAGCCGTATACACTCGCGCAGCACATTGACAACCTAACAAAACTCCTTCTCGATCTCGATCTCAAAGACATAACGCTAGTCGGACAAGATTGGGGCGGACCAATAATGTTCGGCTTCGCCGTAAATCACCCTAACAGGGTAAAGCGCCTAGTAATAATGAATACTGGAATAGGCGTCTTTCCAGAAGGAACACCAACTTGGGTAAGCGACATGGTAAATAAAGGATCATTTGAAAGCACACTAGGAAATCTCAGCAAGTACTTACCCCGCCTGCTCGCTGGAGGAATCAGCAAGACAACAAAGATCACTGACACGATGATTCGGGCCTACACAGCACCGTTTCCCGACAAGGCTTCCTGCAAAGGAGCCATGGCATTTCCGCTTGACATCCCTGTCGGGAGAAAACATCCGAGCGCCCCTGTAATGTACAGCATTTTCGAGAAAAGGACACTACTACGCGATAAAAGGAAGGTAGTCATTTGGGGCCTTCAAGATCCCGTTTTTCCGAGATTGATTCTCGACTGGTGGCTCAAAGACAATCCTGGAATCCAAGTCCATGAGTTGCCCGAGGCGAGTCACTTCCTACAGGAAGACGCGCCAGAAAAAATAGTCAAGATCATTCAAGCCTTCTGCGCAAAAACCCTTAAATAAGTCTAGAGGATTAGCCGCAACAATCAGATATAATTAGAGAGGTTGGTGAATAGCGAAATGAAGTACAAAACCATTGTCGTAGAAGAAAAGGATCAGATAGCAAAAATAACCCTGAACAGGCCAGAGAAATTGAACGCAGTTAGCCCCGAACTCATCGCAGAGGTCAAAGACGCTCTAGAGAGCTTGAGGAAAAGTGAAGCACGAGTAGTCATAATCACAGGTGGAGAGATGGAAGGAAAGAGGAAAATGTTCTCAGCGGGAGCTGACCTAACCAAAAGTGGCATCGACCCCTTTTCCCCGAAGACTGATACCATACGTGCATCGTCAACCAGAGGGCAGGACATGTGCAACACGATAGAGAATTACGAGAAACCCATTATTGCCATGGTTAATGGTCTTGCGCTCGGCGGTGGATGCGAAATACTACTAGCTTGCGACATGGTCGTCGCCTCAGAAACAGCAGAGATAGGTCAACCAGAGATAAGTCTAGGGATCATACCGGGTTGGGGCGGAACCCAAAGACTCCCAAGAAAAGTAAGCCCGTCAAAAGCCAAACAGATGATCCTCACAGGCGAAAGGATCCCAGCAAGAGAAGCGGAGAAGATTGGTCTAGTAGACATTGTCGCCCCGCCAGAGAAGCTTGAGGAAGTAACAATGGAACTTGCAAAGAAGCTACTCAGCAAAAGTCCAATAATATTGAAGCTAGCGAAGAGGGCAATAAATCAAGGACTCGAAACTAACCTGAAGAACGGAATGAAGATTGAGAACGACGCATTCGTTGAGTGCTTCTCGACCGAAGATGTAAGGGAAGGAATGCAAGCATTCCTCGAGAAACGTGAACCCAAATTCAAAGGGAAATAGAAAAAGTGGACAGGATATCGCACACAAGACCCCTTATTTCCTCATATGCTCATAGGCTAGTTCAACCACGTCAAGAACCCTAAGACTAGAACCTGTATCCTTGACTGCATCACTGAGATTTCTCTTGCAGAATGGACAAGCCGAGGACAGTACTTCAGCTCCAGTCTCCTGCGCTTCCTGAACCCGTTTGCAAGCCATCTCCAAAGACCACTCAGGAAAAGCAGATTTTACTCCTCCACCTGCTCCACAGCACAACGAATTCACTCTGCTCCTTTTCATTTCAACCAGCTCTACCCCTGGCAGACTCCTTATTATCGCTCTTGGAGCATCATACACTTTAGATCGCCTTCCAAGGTGACAAGGGTCATGGTACGTGACTTTCATTTTCTTCGATGATTCTTCCCGCTCGAGCTTCATTCTTCCTTGGTCTCTCAGCGACTTCTCTAAATACTCAGTTGCATGCAGTACGCGGAAACGTGGGTAGAGCCTAAACCTAGCAGGGTAATCTGCTTTCAACGTGTGGTAGCAACCCGCGCAAGACGTTAAGACCGTCTTCACTCCCATCCCTTGGATTAGGTCCACATTGTGCTTTGCATGTTGCTTAGCTGCGTCAAACTGACCAGTTCTGAGAAGCGGTGAACCACAGCACCACTCATCCGATGCAACTGCGAACTGCACTCCCAACTCATTTAGCATCTCAGCAGTTCTATGCGCGATTTCTTTCTCTCTGTAGGATGAGGTGCATCCGACAAAATACAGGAGGTCAGCCTTATCCACAGTA
Organism: Candidatus Njordarchaeum guaymasense; assembly: GCA_030587605.1. Classification (GTDB taxonomy): domain Archaea; phylum Asgardarchaeota; class Njordarchaeia; order Njordarchaeales; family Njordarchaeaceae; genus Njordarchaeum; species Njordarchaeum guaymasense. The sequence goes on along the minus strand of JAUQYT010000066.1, from coordinate 920 downwards.
TTCAGATCTTTGGGGATCCACCTCAATCTTTCCTTGTGTGGCTCAAAGTACGGGTTATGTTGGTTGACCAAGTGTTCCCCAAATCTCCTATGAGCAGGCATTGGACCGATTCCGGCTTTTACAGCCTCCTCTCTTAGCGCTTCTATTATCTGAACTACCTGTTTGCTGATATCGTAGGCACATTGATTAGAGCAGTTGCCACAGGTTGTGCAAGCGTAGGCTATTTCGAGAAGCCTATCACTCCACTTCAGATCTCCATCAACTAACCCCTTTGCAGCCCAAACCCTTCCACTTGCGCTATATGTCTCAAAGTCAAACTTCTCATAGGACGGGCAGTTAACGTAGAATGGGGCTTCCCTTATCTCCACTTGGGATATGACGGGACCCGTGAACTTGCAGTAGCCGCACTTGTAGCACCTAGAGATCATTTCCTTGTAAGCTTCCAAGCCACTACTCATGATTGTCCTTCACTCCTGTCCACTCCATTTGTTCGGCGCCATTACACCATTCGGATCCAGCATGGTCTTTACTTTGTTTATTAATTCAACAAACATGGGGTCTGCTCGCTTGAGGATTAGCTTCTGAAGAGTAGGCGATGGCTTCCAAGGAATTCCGCCTAGCTCCATTATCGAATCACAGATTTCAGCCAATACAGTTTGAAGCCTCTGGACTTCTTCGGGATCTGAGTGATTGAATGAGAAGGCATACATGATTGCAGTTGCGTGTCCTGCCTTAAACGGCCTGATCACTTGGAGATACTGGAAGCCATAGTTCTTAGCTATTCTGACGCCTTCTCTGTAAGCCACTCCTATCTTTTCAGTCGGCACGTAACACCCTAAGTACTCTGATCCTCCTCCCTTCTTCAGATCCATGAACTGTAGTGGCTGTGGTACGAGCAAGATGTAATCGCGCAATGACTG
>JAUQYT010000361.1 GCA_030587605.1 Candidatus Njordarchaeum guaymasense | reverse complement strand
TCCATCCTTGGCCGACGACCTTATTTTTGTAGTAGGCAAAGACCAGCGATTCTAGCCATCGAGATGCTAGTGGCTAAACAGTTCTGGGACTGAGCGCATACCGAGTTTAGGGATTGATCACAAAACTCCCGATGATTGTAGGTAACGTCTCAAACCCGTTTCCAAGTCCACGGGTTGGACTCCGAGAATCGAGCTCATCAACTTGGTATCCGCCAGAGTGTGCTGTAGGTACGCATTTGGCTTGGCGATGTAACGTGGAGTTACTCTCTTGTCGAGCAGGCGGTTGAGTATGCTAACTATCTCATTGAAAGAATAGGAACGGCCTGTGCCTACATTTACTATTCCGGAAAAGTCACCTGAAGCCGCAACCAAAACCGCTTCCGTGATGTCGTCTATGTAAACGTAGTCCCTGCGTTGAGTTCCATCACCGAATACGACCGGAGATTCATTTCTCAGTACCGAATTTAGGAATAATGTGACTACACTGGCGGCTTTTTCCTTTCGATTTTCACCTAGGCCGTATCCAGCAAAAATTCGTAGGCCTACACTCCTGACCGAATCATATTGCTTAGCAATATGCTCCGTACAGAGTTTCGCGACGCCGTACAAATTGGTGGGTTGAGGACTTGCTGTTTCCCGGTGCGGCGGATCTATGTTCCCATAAACACTCCCACTCGATGGATACACGACTCTCCTTACCCCTGCAGACTTCGCCCATTCAAAGACGTTGACAAACCCACAAACTGTCCTGTGCATGCAGCGTGCTGGGTCGTCCTGAAACAGGACGATTGAAGATGGTGCAGCGAAGTGGAACAAATATTCCACTCCCTCGAACTGAGACAAAGTGTCCTTTCTGGAGACATCCCCTTCAAACAAGCCGATATCCAAATCAGAGATGGAATCTCTACTGCCAGTGCTGAAGTCGTCAAGCACGATGACGTTCGCTCGTTCTTTCACTAGACGCCTTACCAAGTGGGATCCTATGAATCCGGCGCCGCCCGTAACAAGAACAGACACGTTAGACCAGTGCAGTATCGCTCACCTCGTGTTCACCCACATCCAGCCCAGTTACTCTTTCACACCTCTTATCACTGCGGGCAGACCACCGCCAGCAACTACGCTGATCAAGGCCTCCCAAAGATGTTCATAAACCTGTGTCCCACTTTGTTCCAGTCGAACCTCGTGCTAGCTGCCTTAGCCGCAGCTGACAGCTCCTGTCTTTTCTCATCGTTTTCCAAAAGTGTAAGTATAGCCTTGGCAAAAGCACCTACATCTTCAACCGGAACCTTAACGACGCCGGCGTCGAACACATCATTGAAAGGGAGATCGTACAAGACCGCCGGAAGGCCGCATGCCAAGGCCTCGCAGACAGCGACTGGCCAACCTTCATAGTAGCTCGGAAACGGAAAGACCTTGCTCTGCGCGAATATCTGGAACTTGACGCGCTCAGAAACAAACCCCAGGAGCTTGACGCATTCCCCGAGTCCATTTTGAGCTACAAGAGCTCGAATTCGTTCAGAGTCGGATGCACTGCCCATAATCGCCAAGTTAGCGGACGGTCTTTCCTTGTTGACTAACTTCCAGATGTGAATAAGATCTTCGCAACCCTTCCGAGGCGAATACCTACCTATCCAGCAGGCATCGTAAGCTGATGCTTCATTGGTACAACCGTCGACTAGGTCGCGTGCCACTCCCTGATCAAACGTCACTATTCTCTTTGAGTCGATTCCTTTTCCAACAAGGAAGCCGAACGTGTTGGACAAGGCGAAGACATAATCACACCTCCAACGAAGAATCATTAGAGAAATCGCTTGTTGAAGGTATCCAATGAATTCCTTCGGATTCAGAGCAAACTCAGTACTGAAACGGTACTTATATCCCCCAAGTGGATAAATCATATGGAAAATCGCGATCCGCCTAATTTGATCCTTCCTAACAAAAAGGAGAGGGATAAGCTCAGAAAGAAGGTCTGAAGTCCCCACAATCGTGGTTTCCTCGTCGGTTCTCATTCGTGTAAGCAACAAGCCCGCTCTCACTGCTCTGATCATAGCTATTGTGATCGCCCTGGGAAGACTTGCTTGGATCGCAGTCCTATCGTCGACGATGCGATAATCCGCGTTTAGTCCATATTGACTGTACGCGAGCTCACCAGCTCTAGACGTTACGACGATGACCGTAAAACCTTGTTGACGAAGCCGTTTGGCTATTTCCAGCCAAGCAACTTCTCCTCCAGTTAAAGTCCCCGGCTTCAGGATGCCAGCAGCGATAAACACGATTTTCAAATAGAATCACTGAGTCTAAGATGTGGCCTCGTCAAAGACTTGTTTCAGTTTCGTATTGCGATGTGCTATTGAGTGCCGACCGTGCTCTACCTCGTACCTAGCCCTCGCACCCATACTAGCTCTAAGGTCTTTGTCCTCTATCAGTAGTTCCAATGGTTCGAGGAGGTCTTGAACTAGTCTCTCGTCTGGAGGCTTTGCTACCGCTTTCTTCACAACCGGCGACAACGTTGGAAGTGGCAGCCCATCCTGAAAACAGGGAATATTTCGTGACTCTTCAACAAGAAACCCTGTCTTTCCATGCTCCACGAATTCAGGTACGCCCTCTAAACCTATCGATACTACTGGCAACTCGTAGCTCATCGCCTCAAGGGTTATCTGCCAAGACTCGTAGTGACTTGGGAAAAAGAAGATATCGGATGATTCATACATCATCTTCAGCTCATTTTCGGATAAGATGCGATTTATGACTTTCACTCGTGGGTCTCCAAGAATTTTGGAGTAAACTCCAGCAACGTGTGATGGGATGTCGGAGCGAATCGTCAGTTCCACATTGTTGTATGACCTTGACAACCTTTGAAACACCTCCAGAACCTCCTTTCCGCCTCGATACTCAAACTCTCCGACTAGATTTCCTGAGCCTACAAACAACAATCTAACTCTATTGGAATTATTTCTTCTTATGAATTTCTTCGCATGAACCGCTCGCGGGAGAACATCTATCTTCTCCTTGAATCCAGTACAATCTAAGACACGTTTGCACGTCTCTTTCGAGAACTCGGTGAAACACAATACTTTCTTACAACTATCAGAAGCAAAGACGGTCTCCAGAAGTGGTTTGAATTTCCAAAAGTGCTTTAGATTATAGCTGATTACGTCCCATATTCGTCCGGTCTCTAGAACCCAAGGTTCCTCCCTTAAAATGAGGTGGTGACATGAGAACGTGAGATCAGCCTCACTTGGCCTGGATCTACAGAATTTGTCAACTTCCGATTTCCACAAGAATAGTGGGATTCTGCTACTCAGCGTTTCCAGAATCTCTGCTGAAAGCATCTTTCCTGAAAGCCAGTGAAACGCACGATCGCTATTCTCGTGTGCCGTTACGAACTGATAGCCAGAAGGAGGAAACGGAATTAGTTCCTTACAATGATAGCCTCGATGCAGCTTGAATACAGGTTCTATGTATACCTTCTTTTCAATACTCAAGAACTAGCTCCCACCAAAACGTTTCTCAGTTTCTATCGACTTAGCACAGCTGTCAATCCCGACTGGTAAACTTCAAGAACACGTCCTCGAATCTCTTTCCATGAATATGCACTCGCAATCCTCCTGCCAGCATCCTGAAGCATCTCGGCAAGCTGACCGTCTGTCAACAGACGTATAACCATATCTGCAATTTGTTCGTGACTTGTTGGGTCAACAAGCAGAACACCCAAGGTTCCGTCAGCAAGTCTTGCCATGTCCAATACCGCACCTGTGTTTGACGCAACCGAAGGTATCCCAAAACTCATCGCTTCTAACAACGCTTGTGGCTGAACCTCCCCGAAACTCGCTAATACAAAGATAGATGATTGCTCGTAAGTCTCGTAAAGTCTTTCCTTGGACACCTCCCCTAGGAACTGGACACTTCTGTCTAATCCATGGTCGCGGACGAAAGCAACCATTTCGTTTAGGTAGTCTTTCTCTTCAACAGGGCCAATGAACACGAAACTAATGTTCCTAACCTGTTCAAGAACCAAGGGTATCGCTCGCAGAATCGTTAGTTGATTCTTGCGTCGACATATTCGAGATACGCAAAGTACGACTTTCTGTTGTGACCTTCTGTTCTTTTTGTGGCTAGCAAGCTTGAACTTCGTGATCCCCTCCTCATCAAAACCCGTGGGCACCACGAAAAGACGGTGTGGGTCCACACGGAAGTTCTTGACAATAAGATCTCTTGTGCTCCTCGTTAGTACAATTACTGCGTCTGTTCTAGACAGGCCTGCAATTTCTATCGCCATTGAATACGTCTTGATCCCCGCGAATAGATTAGGATTGTGAACAGTATGCACCAGGCGAAATCTTGATCTTGCAAGCGCCCTAAGCAACATGACTGCTCCAAAAGATATCTGAGAGTGCGTGTGGACAACATCGATATGCAGATTGTGTATGAGTCTGAAAAGATGCATTACCAAACGACTGCAGAAGAACGCCATACGGACTAGATGCACTATCGGTCCCGTTCCACACAGAAGGGGGACAAAAATAGGCCGATAGTCGCAAAAATCTCTGATATGAACGGTTTGGGAAGGAATATCAAACAAGAGGACCTGTTGATCTAGTCCA
>JAUQYT010000334.1 GCA_030587605.1 Candidatus Njordarchaeum guaymasense | reverse complement strand
CGGACTATCTATGTGCTCTCGGCCTCAAGGGGGTGGAAACATGGTAGACGCTCACATTTGCCCGCGGTGCGGGGGAGTCGTACAACATGTCAAGTTGAGTGATGAAACTGGTGTCAGGGACATCGACGGGTATGAATGTCTCAATTGTACCCTTCTATTCTCCGACTACTGTGAAACAGCCGAATCGGTTAGAACTCTACGAAGAATCCAAGCCTACTTGTCTTCCGATACAAGAGTCAGATGACACCCTATGTGGTGCCTTCCCTCAATCTTTCTGCCACGAAATACATGAAGGTGGGAAGTCATGAAAAGGACCTCCTACGGCGGGCACATAATCGAGGTTCGCGTCTCGATTCTAACAGGAAAAAAGAGGATTTTCTATGACGGGAAAGAAGTATACGCAAAAAGATCCGTGGCTGCGTCGGTTCACGTTTTCCAAGTCAAGGAAGGTGGAGAGGACGCGAAATACGAAGTCCAAGCGGGTTCAAGGTGGCACAGGTTGAGCGCGTGGGTCAGGATTCGCAGAAATGGTGAGATCATATATACTGACATTTAGTATCCGATCTTGACGCAGTTCCCCAAGCCCTAGGCTATCCATATTCCCATGTGACTCCAGTGCCCCCTTTCGGGTAACTGAAGTCTATTGCGTCAGGCTTGCAGACAAGCCAGCAGCTTCCACATTCAAGACATTTTTGGAGGTAGTCTTTCGAGATGACTGCTCTGCCCTGTCTCATCCCCCACAAATTCATTGGGCAGATTCGCATGCAGTTCCCGCAACCGTTACACTTAGCCTCCTGAACACGTATGAATTCCCCTGTCCCTCTTATCCGCTTCACCAGCTTTCTCAGTTCAACTTCCTTTTCAGACATATTTCTACCCCCAATTGCTAGGCTCTATGCCTCTTCTCCTCTTTGTTCTAAGCCACTGTACTCCAAGTCTCACCAGGGTTCTAAACAGACGAACCTTGGATTTCCGCACCAAAGGGAGCAGGTAACTCTTGGCGAACTCGAAGATGAATGGTATATCTTTTGAGTACTGTGAGATCTCCCTTCGGAAATTAGTTATATGTGGGTTTGACCAACTTGCCCAAAACATCAGGTTGTTCGCGATCTGAGTGATCTTCTTCCACTGAGGTGGGTTAAAGAATATTCCAGCCCAGAGGTCAACCCATTCCTTAGCAGCCGAGAATTCTTCTCCAATTGACGAGTTCCTCCATCGATCCTCGTAGACACTCAGACTGCTTGCTGACGTATCACTACTCGACACGGCTTCGGCGGCAACTTCCGCGGCGATCTTACCCGATAGCATGGCATAGTGGACCCCCTCAGCTTCAAGCGGACAGGGGAATCCTGCGGCATCACCAATGAGCAATAAGCCGTTGCCGTAAGTATTTGTTGGGATTCTTGGCATCCACGGAAGCAAGTGTGAGTGAAATTCCCTCGGCTTGGCTTGAAGCTTGTTCAATAATCTTCTGAGGGGTTCGGATCGGATGACTCTCCTTAGGTATTCGTATGGTCTTTGGCCATATCCTGACGCTAGTCGTCCAACCCACTGACCAAAACCCACGTGTAGACCTCCTGGCATCATAGCCACGTAGGTAGCTGGATAAAGAGGAGACACGTAGACATGGTTACCGTACTCTTCTGGACCTATGACTTCCTGCATGCGCTGCATTGGAACTTGAAAATCGCAATCCAAGACCAGAGTTATCTCGTCTGGTTTCCACTTTCCCCTGATGCCAGCTTGATACGCTACCTGTGAGATGGCCCCATCCGCGGCGATTGTCACCTTGCCCTCTATTTTCTCTCCTTTGTCGGTGACCACGCCATTAATGTGACCATTGGAGTCTTTCGTGACGTTTGCTACTAGTGTCGAGGTTCTGAGTTCGGCGCCTGCGTCAGTCGCTAGCCCAGCTAGAAATTGATCTAGGTCGCGTCTGTACACGTTGACTTGAAAGAAGTCTCTTGCCTCTTTGTACTCTCCTAGGTCGCTAGGGGACCAGCGCATCGTAAAGCGCTCATTCAGGTTCTCGTCAAGCAGATGCAGCGACTGGTACTTGATTTTCAGGTTTGGTATATCCATTTTCTTGATGAAGTCGAAGTCACGCCAGATTCTTGGTGCAAGACCGCACCCGGATGAAGCTTTTTCTCCTGGTTTTCTTCCTCGTTCGAGCATGATTGTTTTCAAGCCCATTTCACTTGCTGTCTTCGCGGCTACTGAGCCACCCGGTCCTGCGCCAACAACCACCAAATCATATCTTGCCATAATCACTCCTCTCTTCCTCTCATCTTCCCGGGAGTCTGAAAGGAACCTTGGCTGGTCTGATACCCAGCTCAGGGGAAACAATCCTTGTTGATGAACAATGAGTCTATGCTAGCAGATTATGCGTCAGTCAGCGCGCGCCATTCGCTACACCGCCAGTGGCCTGCTAACTCGTCAAGTCGCTTGACTAATGCCTTCGGCAGAATAATTGAAACTCCGATCGTGCTAGGCAACATTAATCCCTTTATCAGACTCCACTGTTCGCGTATTTAACCATGTACACTATAATACTTCGTTCCTGGTCCTTTACTATATACCCTGCAATACCTCTTTATCGTTTCCGGCAACAACTTGCTCGGTCCGCGCTGAGAAAGAAGTGGAAGGACAGACGCGCGCACTCTCTTGGTGAAACTCAATGTGCAAGAGTGTAAGGAGAGCGAAGATACCAACTGAACGTTATGACACTGGACACGCATGCGCGCTAGTCTTTCCATCTACTTAGACTTCTTGGCAGATAGACTCTACAACGAGAGAAACGCATATAACAGGGGCCATACCCGCGCTAGGAATAAGAGGGGAAGTCGAAGAATGAAGGAGATGGCTTTCAGGCTCCTCACTTCTTCATTTTCACAACTGCTATAACCACAAGGATTGCCACGGCTGCAATGCCCGCCGCAGCTACTAGGAGAACTAGCAACTCGCCACCACCCCCACTTTGTGCTGTTGTTGTTGCGCTGATACTATTCGAGATTGCGCCATAGTTAGTAGCCTTGTCGTATGCTTTGATTGCGAACCAGTAGGTTGTACTGGAGCTGAGATCGAAGATTACGTGTGTCTCGGCGGTGCCGTTCTTGGCTGGTATCCATGACTGGCTGCAGGTTGCTGCGGTGCTCCAGTTCGCGTCGGTTATGTGTCCGGCTGTAGAGTATCTGACTTCATAACCTGTAGCGTTGCCACCATTCCCGTTGTCGCCTGGAGCAGTCCACGTTAACGTAATCGTGTTCGCGGTCGGCTTAGTAGCAAGTAAGTCGGTTATTGCTGCAGGTGGAACTCCGTCGAGCAGTGGGTTCGTTGATGCTAGGAACTCCTCATAGTCCGTGAATCCGTCAGTGTCAGGGTCGACAATTAGCGGATTGGCTCCCCCCGTAACCTCGTAGCCGTTCATCAATCCGTCATGATCTGAGTCGACGTAACAACCGCTGTGCCGGATATCACCATGGAAACAAATAGAAGGCCAAGGATAAGCACCCACATTGAAAGGAGCACCAACAACACTCAGACAGTAGACCTTGTGGTCATATGACCCCACCAATACCTCGAGCTGGCTGTCACCATCAACGTCAGCAACACAAGGAGAAGAATGAATACTTTCTCCTGTTGTGTAGCTCCACTCCAATCCACCAGTCCCGCCTAAACAGTACAACTTGTTGTCAGCTGAACCCACCAATACTTCGAGCTGGCTGTCACCGTCAACGTCAGCAACGCAAGGAGAAGAATGAACATCGCTTCCTGTTGTGTAGTTCCATTCTGACTGAGGCGTTGGTGGTGCGTGGTTTGTTGTTATTCTTGGTTTGGTTTCGTTTGTTGGGTTTGGCTTGTTTTGCTGTGTGGCCTGTTGTGGTATGATTTGTAGCGCTGTGATAAGCACCATCGTCATGATAGCGATGGCTGCAACTTTTCCCGTTCTCTTCACTTTCGTCACTCCAATCCTCCATTTTAGCCGTCTTTTGTATCGCGCATGTGCCTTTTATCCTTTGCGTCAATACGTGTCTATTCAATTGCATGTGGCTTCCTTCGAGTAGGGCGCGCCAAGTGAGTCTCACCATATCATTCTTTGATGAGGAGACTTTCTCACTTGAACAAAAGGATGCGGGAAAAGGCTTGGTCTTGGATTGTTGGATATCAGAAAGTCCCATGGCGTTTGGCTCCGTACCGAAGTTCTCACTCCACAAACCATCTACCTCCGAGTCACATGATGGAGACGGTCTTGGTCGTGGTCTAGGTCCAACCGGATGTAGTTCGTGCGGATTCTTTGTTGAAGCTATTGGTCTTAGCAAGCGCTGTGTTGGACGCTAAAAAAGGGTGTGAGGAAATTTAGAAGTTAAAAACTCGACCCATCAACACAGATTTATATCTCTGAAGCCTTAATTTCCAAATTCCTCTCTTCCCGCTTGAGCAACCTAGCAACCTCTGCAACCATGGTCCTGATGAGTGTTGAGATCCGCGCGCCTGTGGAACACCTCACGGTCAACAATGAGCCCTCTACTCTTAGCAAACTCAATAACTTCCTCGACGACATCTTGTGTCTCAATGCTCGGCATGTCGGCCCTATAGATCTCAAGCAGTTCATCAAACCTACTCTCCCACTTGCCATAAGTCGAAGCACGCTGACCCATAAGATACCTGATCACTTCTTCGTTCACGCCTTTCTAATCTCGACATGATTGGAACAGTCAACTACCACCTATTGAAATGGGTGGCTTGTGCTCTTCTTGGCAAGTGTGGCTGCGAGCCTGAGTTTACTAGGAGTCATGGCACGGGGCAGGCTGGTTGACTGCAGCCCCGCTCCGAGAAAACTGGATGAAATAGTCTCTCGTCTGCTGTAGCAAGGGCTCACAACGTCAAGCATCGATCAAGTAAATTCACATCTATTCGTATGCTGTGTGCCATTGTCTGTCCTATTATCTCGGCCGTTCTGCGGATTTGAATAATACGACTTCGTGGAGCGTTGAACCCTTCTCCTTGTGTGTTTTGCCTTCTTGCTCCACATCGAGCTCGAAAGCAGACTGCAGCCTGAAGTAGCCTGGCTTTATCCTCAAGAAATGCTTGGCAAAGAAGCGGATCAGTGACCCAAATCGATCCAGCATATCCTCCTCCTCAAGAACCTTCTCAACTTTCATACGCACTTCCATTTCGCCTGGGACTCTGATCGTTAGGCTCCTGGGGTAACTGTGCTTGGCCTTGGGACTATACTCGAAGTCCTCCTTTATGAACTCGAAATCACCTGTGCTGAGAACGGGGTTTCTTCCACGGGCAAGCATCAGAACCTTTACGGCGTGCCGATCCACCTTCTCATTGCATTGTATGAAGGCAAAGCATACCGTGAAGCTCTTTGAGTATATTCTCCCCCACATCCAGTAATCGATTATGCTCTGAAACGAGAAGTTGAGCCAGTTGTGGTCATGGTATCCAACACCGTTGACCGATAACTTGTTGCTGCCGTCGCGAATGGTACCTTTGACGGAAGCTTTTGCAAACGGAACCACCCACGCGAAGTAACCCATTTCACCAAAGTGTGAGAACCCTGTACCAGGTTTCCAACCTTTCACTTCGGCCGTGTAGGTCAAATCGAATCCAAGTTCCTTCTCATCCAAGTGGATTGTGTATACAGGAAGGTCTCCTTTCGAGTAGTCGAGCTTCAGGCGGTTCTTCCCAACCTTAACATCTGCTTTCTCAGTAGATGCTTCGAAAGCGGATTTTGGGTACTCGATAAACTTCTGAGTCTTTCTCCCGTCTGGTCTAAGGAGTACGAGTTCAACGCCCGCTTTCCCTGAGGTTGGGCCAGGGTTAGCATTTGAGGCATAGAAAAAGGCGACAATCGTGTGCCCAGAGTCGAGATGGGCGTCGAAGTACCACCACTCATACATCTTCTTCTTGTAAATGTCGATGTGGAGTCCATCATCCTGAGGAGTCAGCGGTGTTATTACACTGTCTCGTCTTCCTGGACCTGACCAACCTTCCTTGACTTTCTTACTAACTTCTTCTTTCATTTCTTCTTCTCCATCCCTTTCACATAGTATCCCTCATCGGAAGCGCCCTTGGGATCGAATGCAGCCTTAATCTTCCTGAGCCAACTCGGATAATTCATCGTGCGATCTGCATAGGTGTCATGGAGCTCATCGCCAACAATGAAGAAGGGTGTACCCAGGGCCTGTTCAAGATCCATCTTGTTGCTCTCGTCATGGTATTCCGTATAGCCAAGACATGACTCCTGTGAAGTAGAGCTGTAGACGGTAGGCGCTTCTTGGTGGGCCATGTGTCCCCCTTCGTATCCCGTCATCCAGATTCCGTCTCCCTTGTCGTCTCCAATAGCGTGTTTCTTGATGTATTTCTGCTTGAGCGGCTTGTTCAACTGGGCGATCTTGACAGCCATCGATATTGTATCCATGCCTCCGTGCGTACTCTGGAAACAGTTTGAGAAGCGGAAGGCATGGGCTCCCAACATGTTTCTTATGGTCTCACCGTAGTGCATGGGTCTAGGCTTGACAACCCCTGCTTCTACTAGGTCCTTGCCACCATACTTCTCCGTGATCGCCTTCGTAAGTCGAGTTCTGAACTCGAATTCTCGAGGAGTGTGGGCTGCTACAAGTACAACTATATACTTCTTGATCTTGCTGAGAAGACCACCGAAGATGGCGTTGATGGCCTCAGTTTTCGTGTTAGTAAATAGGACAGCTAAACCCTCAGGTGCCGAAGTAGTAGCTACCATGGCCAACTCGCGGTCACTGATCTCATAGTAAGCCTTTTCAAAGGTCTCCCAGTTCTCGAAATTCAGGACGTACATTCTCCAGTACAGAGGTATATCCCATTCATAGTTGGGAATCGTACCCCCGGTTCTCCACTTCCAGTCCTTTTGAGCTGGCCACGAGAACAATCTGATGGCGCATTTAGTAAAGACGCCTAGGCCACCATAGGCGCCTAGCCAGCCTCTCATCACACCTCTTAGGCTCAGACCTGGACCATCTCCAGTGAACCATTTTCCGTTGTGGTCAAAGGAGCCGAGTCTCAATATCTCTCCATCTGGAAGCACCCATTCCACGCCCAAAACATTTCTACCACTAAAACCTGTGTGAGGGGATGTAAAACCAGGACCAACAAAGGATGTGTGACTGGCCAAGGGAGAAGTCTGTGGTCCTGCGCCCTGAGCGTGGTGCATCAGTCCGTACTTGAAAAGTTCGGATTGAAGTTCCGCATTTGTCACGTATGGTTCTATGACAGCGTACATGTTTTTTGCGTCGATTTCCAGTATGTGGTTCATCCTTCTCAGATCAATTTGAATAGAGTGATCGCTGCTG
>JAUQYT010000255.1 GCA_030587605.1 Candidatus Njordarchaeum guaymasense | reverse complement strand
TAAGGGGTATCTGGGAGAAAGCCAAACCGGGGCCTTCCAAAATGGCCACAAGGACGGCTCAGCGAATAGACTTAGACAAGGTAGAATCTTATGAGTCAGCTCTCGTGCGACTGACCCTAGAATACTGCAAGAAAAGGAGATGTGAGGAGTGTCCGGTCCAACGCGACTGCAAAGAGAAAACCATGTAGCCCCGAAAATGGAGAATAGCGGTCAATGATGACCTCTTGCGATTTTTTCCCTTCTGTCTTCTTGTTTCCTTTGTTACTCTTTTACTATGACGTTCACCGGGATACCTTTCCTGACGCTCTGAGCGACCGTACAATAGTTCTGGAAGTGGTCGATGACCTTCTTTAGAATGTCTTTGTTGATTGCTCCCTCAAATGCTGGCTTTAGCTCGACGTCAATCGACTTGAATCGTGGCAGACCTTTGTCGCCAGGAACGATTGTAGCTTTGACCTTGGTGTTTAGCTCCTTTGGATTGAGCTTGGCCACCTGCAAGTTTACGAGCAGACTTAGCGTCAGGCATCCTCCCACCGCCGCTGTTAGTAACCTATCTGGATTCGGAGCTTTTCCTTTTCCTCCAAACTCGGGCGGTGCCTCAATGCTCTGTTTGTAAGATTCTAGCTTGTCGAATTTGACCGCAAGTTCCGCATCTCCAATCCATTTCAATGACAATTCAACCGACATATTACATCACAACGCAAAATGCTTCAGTTCTAGCAATACCCCTTCCAATGAGGGTAATATATAAGATTGACTCCTATGAGGCTTTCAATTTGTCTAAAGGGAAAAGTAGAAATTCAGATAATAGCGCGAGAGTTGTACTGTACATCTTTCCCTATTGGGGGTTTGCATTCAATCATGGCAAGTTCGAAAGAAGGTCTTTTCCGATTTGCTGAGAAGCTGGTTTCAGTCGTACCTCCAGTTTATGAGGGGCGTTGGTGTTTCTTCGCTGGATTCGGATTTATGCTGAATGGAGTCGAAAAGGAAACAATCGACATCGACTTAATCACGAAGGATCAGAAAACCTATCGACACATGATCAACTTGATTCAAAAGCTGGGGATGCAACTGCGAACATCAACAGAAAACTACTCGACCTTCAAAACCGCTTCGGAAGCGCAAGATGTGCCCATGGGGCTGACCGTAGATCTCCTCTTCGTAACCAGTAAATGGTTGAAGGATCTCAAAGGCATGTGGACCAAACTGGAGTGCAAGAGAGTCGGAAATTCCTCTCTTCCTGTTCTGGATCCAATTCACTTGATTCTTCTTAAGATCTTGGTTCACTCTCACCGCAAGGCTGGAGACAAGAAGAAAGAACGGGACAAAGTGGATGTTAGGCAACTCATGTCAAAACGAAAAATCACTCGTCAAATGATAATTGATGAAGCACTAGGCCAAGGCCTTGAAGACCTGACGAGGAAGTTTCTCCAAAAGCTTGACTGGCCAAATGTGTGACATGATTGTCTTAGCATGATGTAGTGTGGCGACGCCTTTCTTAGTTACGCCTAACCTTAATAACTACCTTGCCACAATATTCTGACGGAGAGGCTTTCCATGAGTGGTGCAGAAGTTGTATTGTACGAGAAAAAGGGCAGAGTCGCAGTTATTACACTGAACCGTCCAGAACTCAACTTTGCTAATGGGGAACTGCTAAACAAGCTAATGAGCGCATTGAATGACGCCGAGGAAGATCAGAATATCCGTTGCGTGCTCATCATGGGCGCCGGAGAAAAAGCGTTCTCAGGGGGAATCGACCTAAAGTACGTAAGGTCCCTCACACAAGACGGTCAAGTCAAATTCGCTGAACTAGTGAAAGACGTTGCGTACAGAATCGCAAGATTCAAGAAACCAACAATTGCCGCCGTCCATGGATACGCAATAGGTCTCGGATACATGATTGTAGTGGCATCAGACATACGTGTCGCAGCCCAAGACGCCAAGTTCAAAATACCCGAAGTTGAACTTGGAATGTATCCAGGATCAGGAATAACCGTTATCTCCCTCAAAAGCGGGTTCCCCCCATCCGCTCTCTACGAGCTGATCCTTACTTGTGAGGAATTCGATGTAAACAAAGCAGACAAACTCGGCATCATAAACAAGATAGTTCCAAAAGAAAAGCTAGAGGAAGCAGCCCTGTCCCTAGCAAGAAAGATCTCGCTGGCCGATCCAGCGATAACAGCGCAGACTAAGAAATTGATCAGAGACTATCCGTCAATATCTTTTGATGAAGCTGAGAAAAGAGAAACCGAGCAGCACTTCGAATTCATGAAAAGACGATTCTTGGGTAAGTGAGAAGCGAGACCAATGAATACCAAATCGATCCATTATGCCGGTCGCGATCTAAGTTGGAAGAATCTGACAAGAAAAGCACGAAAAAGTCTACGCCTTCGACTCCGTCTACGAGAAGTAACCTTGACTTATGGGTAATGCTCTTATCGTGGCTCGTAGCGGTTATCGTGGCTCTCCTCGACCTCGTTGTGTACAGTACGTTCCCACCTTACGATACTGACGGTTATCCTGGGAGTGGAACCGTAGCTGCAGGGGTTTCCAAGGCGGTTGAAGGCTTCATCTCATTTGTTTTCATTGCAGTCTTTTATACCGCGATTGTTCTTTCGCAGAGGCTTATAGTTAGATCCCCTCTGAAGAAGCCTTCCCAATCCTCGTCTTCCCGGTCAAAGCGGACTTGGAGAAACCTCTTTGATACGCGCGGAAAGAAACTTAGGCTTCTGCTGATTTGTGCGGCAACGTTCTTCGCTCTACCTTGGATCTTCGCCATATTTGGAGGGTATATCTCAGATGTTCCAGTTCTGAACGCAGTGTTCATTGCGAGGCAACCTTTCGAAGGTTACCCAAGTGTGCACGTTGGTCAGCATCACGGGTTTGATGGCTACGTCATCGTGGTCTTGATTCTCGTAGCTGTGGAGACCGCATCACTAATCACGAACAAGTACCTGAACGCGGTTTTTGGAATAGCGGCTTGCGCTTTCCTGTACATGAATCTCTATAGATTCGTCGAGGACTTCGTTGACGAACAGATTTACAAGAGAGGCATCCAATTGATCCTACCGAGCCTCGGGCTAACCTCAATCCCACTGATTGCCCTCGGCGCCATACTAGGTTTGCCGACTTACTTCTTAGTTTGGAGGAGATACTTTCAGCCAACGCCATTGTAAGCGCTTCCCCTTCTCTTTTTTCTTCAGGCAGTTGAAATAGAAACTGTGCTAAAGTTGACCGAAGCGTGTGACTCAATGGGTCTGTTGTAGACGCCTGAGTCTTTCTAGTCTTGCGACCATTGATGGATGTGGCATCAGTGCTCCGATGATTCTTGGAAACTTCATGGGGATGAGATTGTACTTGGCCAGCTTTACTAGGGCCCCACTCAGATGCTGAGGACTTGTGCTCTTTGCTGCAAGTTGGTCAGCCTCCAACTCATATATCCGCCGAATAATGAAGAGAAACAAGTAAACTATAACCAAAGGCGCTACATAGTTCAAGACTACGATGATAACAAGCGTCGACTCGATTGTGAGTTCTATGAGACCAAATGAAAAGACATATAACAGCAGTAATCCCAGAAATGTGAAAACTCCATACGTCCCAACCATTAGAGCCATTAGAATCAGGATGAGTTTCAGGATGTGGCGCAACTTCATATGGGCAAACTCATGGGCTATGACGGCCTCCACTTCGCCCCTTGTTAGTATTTTTTCGATGTCGCCTATTAGGTATATCCGTCTCTGCTTTCGGGCGAATCCGAGTTGAGCGGCGTTCGCTACTTTAAACCCTTGAACTGGAACGTGGTAGGCTCCTCCAACTTTGCCCATGATACCCATCTTGCTCACTAGTTCCCTGATGGACTCCAGCAACTTCGGGTTCTCGATTTCTTGTTTCCTGAGCATTGACCCGTATATTTTCGGCATAGCCAGACCCATCAAGAGAACCGCTAGAATTGTCACTCCGAATGTGAGCGGCGAAGAGAGTTCATCCGTACTAGGCGCAAGCAACGAGAGAAGCGTAAACATCACCAACAGTACCAAGAGGGGAATCAAGAACACGATCCTAGACCGCAACCTGTAGCACAGGTAACCTCTGAAACGCAACGTGGTTCTATGAAACCTCCTATCAAGCCTATACTCAAGCGGGGCCACAACAAGTGTTGAGATGAGAAACGCGAGAGTCATGATTCCAGTTACAGACACAACCTCAAAATAATCATCATAGAGAAACATCGGCACATAGAGAACCATGTAGGCTACACCGACGACTATGCACACCCCAACCAACAGCACTGCCAGGAACCGAAACGCAAACGCCCTCATGAAATACTTACCCATCATACGATCATCCATTACGTAGACCACCGCTCTCGTTTCTCATTTGCAGCCAACTCTATGCGCGCCGGAAGTATATACTCTATGGCAACAGAAGACTCAGGAGACTATTAAGGACACCAACTTTGATTAAAACATTACAGCGCCTCGGGCGTTTACAAGATTAGCTTCACTCGTACGCGCTGATTCTCTCTAAGTTCAGTAAAAAGACATTGCTCCAGCAAATCAAACTATTGCCAGAACGCCTTCCGCACTTACTGCAAGCCGAGCGCTGATGTCGGTTTATCTAAGGGGTTTGTGCCCCTATTCATTATCCTACGTACAGTATCGGTAATTATGTTCATTACGGCATCCCTAAACGCTGGATCTATGGCCACGCAACCATAGGTCTTAACCCCAAGTTGCCTTTCGATTTCCTCCGGCTTCAGTCTTCCAGGGAGATCCTGCTTATTCGCAACACAAATCATCTCCGCACCCGGCTCAACTCTTCGGCAGAGATCAAGAAGCGGCTTACTACTAACCACATTCTCAAGGGAAGAGTCCGTAACGAAGAGGATCAGCGCAGCTCCCCTGAGGAAGATCACCCAAGTCTTATGGTACTCCTGTTGACCAGCCAAGTCCCAAACGATCACCCTGGTTCCGTCGATTTCGAAGAGCTTTCGATCCACATCAGCGCCTATCGTAGCGTGGTAAGCTCCAGGAGACTTCAACCCCTTAAGCAAGTTGAACAGAGTGGTCTTACCAACAGCAGCACGACCAGCCAACGCAATTTTGAATCGCGTGCCCCGCTTAGCTTTTAGTCCTTCTTCAATGGCTCCAACCTGAGAGACTAGAACCTTCTCTGCTGCGGCTGATAGAGACGCGTCGCTTCCAGATAGACTTTTGACTGAGTATATGTCAGGTCCTTGCTGAGAGTCCTGATCCATTGCCTCAACACTTTGAGTCGGCGGGCGGACGACATGAGTAGGCAAGGGAGTACTTGCAGGAACACCTAGCGCCTTCTCTATTTTCTCAACTTCGCTGGCAAAGTCATTTAGGGCACCTGCGACCTGCCAAACGAAAATCCTGGTTGCCCTGATCAATTGCCTCAGTCTATCGTCTCCGCGTTCCGAACTCAACCACAACATCCCTCGGAATACCACTTGAAGACTCAAATTCGCAGCATAGTGCATCTCAGTCACTGAACTTGCCTACATTTCTCGGGAAGATACGTTAGCTGCCATATTATAGATTCGACCTTGAATATATGAATATGTATAGTCGCAGACTCCTTACACGTTGCCATCATTGCGAAGATCACGTCTCGTCTGGGAAACCGGTTTCAAATAGCTAAAGCGTTAAATATACTCTTACGAAACATGTACTTAAGAAACGATGACTAAGGAGCTAATTGCCGCGGGTAGGGTGTAGAGTGCCTTGCCTCAAGGGATAATTGTCGTGCGTTGGGATGAAGCTGAAGGAACCGTACTCGAAGCAAAACACCCCACGTCTGTGGAGATCTCGCCAGATGAGATGATGAGGATCTTCACCAGCCACGCGATGGGGGAAGGCAAGCCAGGATTCCTTGCCATGAAACTTGGCGACTTGAACATAGCAAGTTACTACACTGGACTCGCACTCAGAGGAATGCCTCAGTACTATGTTGCGTTGCTCCTGACTGAAGGCGAAGATGCAACAATATTCGAAGAGCCTTTAACTGAAAGTTCAACTGATCTGCTGCAGAAAGTGGGCTCAGACAACTTCCCTGTCTTCTTGGAAGAAACTTACAGAGGTTTGACTGATTATCTCACTTTGACTGATGAGCAGAAAATCGCGCTCCTCATTAGGGACACCCGTCGCCACCTACTGCTCCAGAAACTGACGGCAGGTCCTACAAGCAAGATTGAAGCCAAGGAACTAATGGAGCAAGAACTGAAAAAGGAAATAATCAACATGGACCTTCTCGTCGAACCCCTAGTCAAACTGGGAATAGTCAGGAAGGCAATAGTCGAGGGAATACCAAGCGAATGCCTCTTCCTGTTGAAAGACATATTCGCAGTAAGACTACCACCAGACACTGCTATCCTGAAGGCCTTGAGGAGCAGAATGCCCGGGACACTTGTAGACAAATATGAAGGTCAAGTCACGAAGTTCTTCTCAAGTTACAAGGTTCTGGAGGAAAACCTTGACACCATAACTGGCGTACTCACGAACCCCGCGCAGTTCAAAGTCACTCAAGCACTAAGATCAAACGTCCACACGCTGGGCGAACTAGCACAACGCATAGGATTAAGTGAACCCACAGTGAAGGAAGCTGTAAAAGCCCTCCAGAAACAAGATATCGTGTCTGAGGTCTCAGACAGATCAGGCAACAGGTATCTAGCTTTGAAGTCTAACCCAACATTTCTGGCATTTTACCCTGAGTACATGGTGAACGTGATGCGATCAAAATGGGCATCAGGTATGCTCGAAGACAACATAGCGAAGAAACATCTTGAGCTTCTCAAGGAAGCTTACTACACCATATGACATTTATATTGAGTAGGAGGATACAATTCAATAGCAGCTCAACACAATGCCTCCGTAATCGAGCTGAAAAGGAGTTGAAGCCACCTAATGGGGGAAGTAGCAAGATCAAAGACCAGAAGGATACTGATGGTAATTCTAATAACCTCAATGCTTGCCATGTCAATCCCTCAACTTGGCTACTCACATGACCCCACTTCGCAGCCCGAAGGCAATACTGGTGGAGGCTCGAACCC
>JAUQYT010000253.1 GCA_030587605.1 Candidatus Njordarchaeum guaymasense | reverse complement strand
TACAGCGTCAATGGATCTGCCACTTTCGTCACTAGCCTGCCAATCTCAATATGGGCTAAGCAGTGGTTAACCCCAACGAGCGGCTTCTTCGTTAAGTAAGCAAGCGCTCTCGCTGCCACTGCAGTGACGCGTAGGCATGGACCCAATCCGGGACCCATAGAAAACGAGACAACATCTATTTCGCCAGCTTTCACTTTTGCTGTCCTGAGGGCCTCCACAATCACTCCTGAGACAGTCGCGGCGTGATGCTCAGCTGCCTCTCGAGGGTGTATTCCTCCCGTCTTCGGGGCATACTCGCTTCGCACATTCGCTAAGACCCTGCCACCATCATCTACGATCCCTACACCGATGGTGTGAGCAGTACCTTCTATCCCCAGACAGATCAAACGTCTTTCTGCCCCTACAATTATCCTTCATCAAAAGTAGGAATAGATGATATTCAGGTTAAGTTCCTTTCTTCTCTTCCTTTGCCCTCTTGAATTCTGCGTATCCACATTTCCCGCATGAGAAACGGTCATAGTGCTCAGCGAGAAAGGTTCCTGGACCACATCTGGGACAAGCCTTTAGTTTTCTCTGCAGTCCACCGCCGTCTTGGATCTTGTAGTAGGCTGTCACTCTGACGCTTTTCTTCTTTTTCTTTGCAGGTTCTTCGGCTACAGGTTTCTTCGCTGGTTCTGCGCTTGGCGGTTTCTTCGCTGGTTCTACGCCTGCGGGCTTCTTCTTAGCCTCTTCGGTTGCTGGTTTCTTCGTAGGTTCGGCACTTGCTGTTTTCTTCTTGGCTTCTTCGGTCGTCATCTCATTTCTCCTCTTTCTTCAGTTCTTTCTTCGGCTCCTTTGCTGCTTCCTTCTTCTCCTCTTTTACGGCTTCCTTCTTCTCAGCTTTCTTTTCTTCCTTTGGCTTCAATCTGTCAATGAGATGTCCAGGCTCAACTAAATGAGCTCTTTCAATAGATTTGTATATGAAGGCAGTTCCGCCTGCCTCATTTCTTCCGTATTTCTGCTGCAGCGGTCTAAGGAAAACTGTTTCGGGGTCGATATTGAGAGTCTCTGCTAGTTTCTTCCTGATTTCGATGCGCTTGGGAGTTACGCTTTTATCATGTATCACCTTGAAGCTGATTTGTCTCCTTTCAAGGAGCTTATCCTCTTGGTCTGACAACACTTCGATCTTGAAGCTCATTGAGACTATTCCTCCATTCGACTTAGTATGCTTTCAGCAAATTGCATTATTTCGTCATTCACGGTAACAATAACAATACCCTTGTTAGGCTGGCCATATAGCATCAAACTTCCTTTAGGAGCCAAAAGAACTACTGGGATACCAAGCAGGTCTTCTTCTCCATCAACGATGATCTCGATCTTCTTGTTCCTTTTCAGCGCTTTGTCAATAACTTTCCATGCGTCAGACGTTATTAAGCCTGCAGGATTTATCAGCGTGTATGTTTTATCCACTTTATAGTCGATCTTTTCTTCCGCGCCTCTCAGTGTTTTCCCATCTATAATTGCCAGATCAGGTTTTACTCCTTTTGAAATCAAGTTGCGAGTTACGACATCGCCAACTGTTATGACTTTTGGCGGCGTTGCTTTCCTAACAAACTCGGCAACTTTCTTTGAAACATTATCTTCCTTTCCTTTTACCAGAGTTCCACGTGGTTTACTTAATTCCTCTCTAAGCGATTCAGGCAACTTGGCTGTCTTGTATTTCCTATCGAACCTTGATCGCATACCATCCTTCCTTCGTTACACCGAGTTTTCTGGCCACGATAGATGCATTTGGATCCATGATTATGACTAGACCTTGATAGTCGTTAGAGAAGTCAGAGGATTTACACACTTTACAGGACTGTCCAGTAGTTGCATCTGCAATTCGATGACAATTTCTGCAAGCCTTTCCTTTCATCGATAACTCGCAATCTCCTGCAGATTCCTTGCTGCCGAACTAAAATGAAGAGACCCTTAAATATTTCGGTGCAACTTTGCAGCGCCTAATAGTTCATTTCGTTTCCTCAGAGGTCTCCTTTTCCTTCTCCTTCTTCTTTACCTTCTCTTTCTCTGGTTTTTCTTCCTCGGGTTTTGCTTCGTTTACTTCTTTCTCTTCTGTTTCTCCTTTCTCTTCTTTCTGGAACCAGTCAAGTTTTCCTAAGAAAGGCTGCCTCATTGTGAGGCCAATCTTGCCACGCCTGCTTCCCTCCCCAAGAGAAATCGCGATAATCCTTGCTCGAACCTTATCTCCTTCGCTCAACATCCTCTTTGACTCTTTGGCCATCAACTGGGACTTCTTCATATTGTACGAAATGAAGTCATCTGTGACTTGGCTCACATGGCAAAGACCATCAGTTGGTCCCAATCTGATGAATGCACCAAACTCTACAATCTCCACAACTTCTCCTTCCGCTATCTCCTGCTGCTCAGGCTTAAAGGAGAGTACTTTGAAAGTCACCTCATGGTAAGCTCCCCCGTCTCCTGGTAAAAGCTTACCAATTCCTACATCAATCACTTCAACTATGCTTATTACGAATCCTATGTCTGGGTCAGAAATGCCTCCGTAGTCCTTGATCAACATGTCCATTGCTACTTTTGTAATCTCTTCCCCGAAGCGTTCGGGGGGTATCCTAATGACATCCTTAAGCGTTACTAGCTTGTACATTGCATGTGTCTCCTCCTGAGACGTAATAGAAGCATATCAATCTTGGTCTAATGAGTAATCACAAGAGTGAAGTGGATTTGATTGATGGCCTATATCACTCACGTAGCCATCCATTTCTATATGAGATTTCTCCCTCAAGAACAGTACTGGTATACCCATTTTAGTTAACCTTTTTCGCAGTTTGCCGTCATTAGTGGCTACAATGGCTCTGAGATCTCTTGCCACTCTCAAGATCACGTCATCCATTTCCTCCTCGCCCACGGGGATATAATCTAACCTGTTAAACTTCTCCACCGTCTTCAGGGCTAACGTTAACCTCTTTTTTCTTTTCTCTCCCTTCGAATGCCTTAGGAGATCCTTGAACTCGAGTAATGTTCCTGAGAGAATCATAGGCACGAATTTTGTCGAGAGTACTCTTTCGATTTCGGATAATGGATCCACCTTGCACTCAAGTAAGCTTAATATTATGCTTGAATCGAATATTACAGCGGGCCACTCATACTGTTCATTTTTATGTAACATAAATCTATGGCTCCAAAGTTCAGGCTGAATCGCCTAGCTAATCTTACCCCATCCTATTAGTCTCCATCTCCCTGAGATCTTTCTGCTTATTGCAACCCTAGAGTTCTGCTCGGCGCAGATCGGTCTGTTCAGTTTGATATCGGCAACATCGCTTCTGGCGCTTGTTGTTAGACCGGCTGTTGTAGCCGTGCCTGCGTTAAGCATTAGTAGTTCATTTGTACGAATCGCGGTTACTAATTCCTGCCCTACTGTTCCAACAGCCCTTTCCAGTAGCGTGAAGTGGATAGTAACCTGGTCCCAAACTGCCGGAATCGTACCTGGCTTGCCCACCACGCTCCCCACTAGACCGTCCGCTTTGGTCAGGGATGGGTCGAGAAGCGTACCTACTCCTATTAGCCCGCCTGGCTTTGCTTCAGTCAGTCTGATTTGTTTACCTGCTGAGAGACTAGTCACCTTTGTGAATATGGGCGTATATTTTTCCTTGCCGCCTTCGCTTACCTTCACACCGGGGCGTATCTCTATCTCCTCCTCGACTTTCAGCACACCCTGAAGCAGTGATCCTCCGATTACTCCTCCAACTAGGGCCTTGGGCTCAGTTCCAGGTTTGTTAACGTCAAATGATCGTGCTACATACATACGAGAAGGCCTACTTGGGTCCCTTTGCGGGGTTGGGATCTTGTCTTCAATAGCTTTTATCAAGTAGTCAATGTTAGCGCCGTGTATGGCCGATACGGGTATGATAGGCACACCATCTGCCCTGGTGCCCTTAACAAACTGGGTTATCTGCTTGTAATTCTCCATCACTTTCTCGCGCGGCACTAGCTCGATCTTATTCTGAATGACCACAATATTCTTCACGCCGATTATTTCGAGAGCTACTAGATGTTCCCTAGTTTGAGGCTGAGGACATGACTCGTTTGCTGCTATTACAAGAATCGCGCCGTCAATGATCGCCGCTCCAGACAACATCGTCGCCATTAGTATTTCATGACCAGGTGAGTCTACAAAGGAAACCTTACGAAGAGTTACTAAGTCTCCACCGCAATGGGGGCACTTTCCTTTGGCGATGGAATCCGTAGTATAGCATTCAGGTGCTGAACACTTTGAACATTTCATTATGGTTGTGTCAGCATATCCTAACTTGATCGTGACACCTCTTCTGATTTCTTCGGAGTGTCTTATGGTCCACTCTCCTGAAAGAGCTTTGACAAGCGTTGTCTTACCGTGATCAACATGGCCACAGGTACCAATGTTCAGCTCTGCTTGACGTGAGGCCTCATTGTCTCTCTTAGTTTCTTTAACCCCTCTAATTTCCGGTCACCTCAGCAAAATAACTGATTAACTGAACGGCGAGCTTGACTACTTTTCGTCTTGTTTCTTTTGCACTCCGCCACTTCCTATGATGTCTTCTAGGGTCTTCTCTCCTTTTTTCGTGACTTTTGCGTTCACTTGAGCTATTTCACGCGTAACCGTGCTTCCTCTAACCATTTTCCTCTTTCTTGCACCCTTTTCTTTTGGACGGTAACCAGAACCACTTGCAAGAAGGATCTTTTTCCTTCCCTCACCATGCATATCTGACCGCATTGGGAATCCATCCTTATCGCTTCCGCCCGTGATCAATAATTCGTACCCCTTTAATCCAATTGGATCCCCCGTAACAGTCTCTCCGATCTTTCGTCCGAACAGACTTCTCGCTTTATCTTCGCTTATCTCTATCTGATAGGCTCTCTTAGCCGCAGGATCCGATACGACTAGCTTTACTCCGGGCATTGATACACAATCCTCTGATGTTCTCTTGCGTTCTCAGTAGGGTAAGAGGATAAGGATTTTTATATCTATCTGAAGTTACAAGGCGAAAACTGGGTTCTTTCTTCTCCTTATTTCAATGAATTCAGATAATGTCTGAAGATCCTCAGGAGGCAACTCGTTTTCAAGCTTCTCTCTTATTACCCTGATGTCTTGTTCGGGTATGTTTGCGTATAGGGTGTCCCCTTCGTTAACGTTCCTCCCGATTAAAATGTTGCCTTTTATCGAGATCGCCACGGAGCTTCCTTTTGAGGCTTGAGCTACCGTTTTTCCTTCATCTTGAATTTGAGCAATCTCGCCTACTTCGTCAGATGTCTCATTCAACAACGTTATTTTTGATTTTATTACCCCTGCGAGTACTTCGACTCCAACTATGGCTGGGCTGCTTCTCCTGAAAATGTATCCTGGCAGTATTCTTATTTTGGCTGGCATTACAAGTGAGCTGACCGTCTTTCTTTTTTCTTCCTCCCTCTTCTGCTTAACCCATTCCTCATATTCTTGGACTAACCTATACACGACATCGTTTCTAAAGATCGGTATTTCCAACTTGGTGGCTTCTTCCTTCGCCTCAGGTAGAACCCTTACATTGAAAGATAGTATGACACCAGAAAGGGGCGCATCGGCTTTGACGGCTGCAGCTTCCATTACATCTCTTTTTGACACATCGCTTACATCGGCAATTCTTATGGGTATCTTCCGTTCTCCTAAGTATACGACAATAGCTTCAAGTGACCCTAACGTATCAGCTTTTAGTATGATACCCTCTTTGTCCGTGCTGATCTTTATGCGATTTATCTCCGATTTAACGTCAGTAATTGCGCGTCTGACATCATCGTCGGTTTCAGCTACGATTAACGGAGCCCCAGCTACTGCTTTCTCAAGTTCAGGCGCAATTACCTTGACGCCTGCAGCAGCTGAGACTTCGTCAACATGGATGAATTTGTCCCGCGATTCCCCTGTCTCTACTAAGGGTCTGGGCTGCACCAAGCCGCGCACTCTAGTGACGATAGCTTCATCCTTTCCGCCGACGACAATCGTATCACCCTTGTTTAGGATTCCATTATAGATTATCACATCTATCGTAGTTCCTAAGCCAGGTTCGTCCCTGACCTCCAGAATAGTACCCTTTGCTGGGCCTTCTTCTATTTGCAATCTACTCATCATATAGCTTTGGGTAAGCCCTGCAAGTATGGCAAGTAGCTCTGGTATGCCTTCTCCTGTCTTCGCGCTTGTGGGGATTATCACTACATTCCTAGTGAAATCAGTAACTCTGTCAAAGCGATCAGCATTAAAACCTTCTCTTGACAGTTCACCCATCAACTCATAGACCCTTTCGTCGACAAATTTCTTCACGTAGCCCTCTTGCTTGGCGATCGAATCAGTGAATGAAGCGTTTGGATTTGGTGTCCACCCTTCTGTTCTGTCAACCTTGTTGTAGGCTACCAAGAAAGGCGTCTTTCTCGCTTTGAGGATGCTTACTGATTCGTAGGTTTGGGCTTCAAGTCCTTTGGTGAAATCCACCACAAGAATTGCTATGTCGGCTGCAGCGCCTCCTCTGCGTCTTAGGTTCATGAAGATCTCATGCCCAGGGGTGTCGATTATTAGAAGACCTGGGATAGTTAGTTTAATCCTAAACTTATCTAAGAGGTCTCCACAGATCTTCTGGATAGTTGACAGGGGGAGGTGTGAAGCGCCTATGTGTTGTGTTAATCCGCCTGCTTCGCGCAGACTTATGGCCGTCCCTCGAATCTTGTCGAGCAGAGTAGTCTTACCAGCATTAACGTGCCCTAGGACTGCAACGATTGGTTGTCTGATGGGCAATTCAAGTCAACCCCCAACGTACATAGATAGCCGTATAAAGCATGAATTGGCAAAGTAAGCACAAGATCCTGATTGGGAATGATTGGTAGAGTGACTATGTTGTATAGGTGATGAAGGTGATTGAAGAGACTTTACTGGTATTAAAACCTGACGCTGTTCTCAGAAGGTTTGCAGGCGTTGAAGCTTTAAAGATTCTTCTGCCAAGAGGTTTCAGTGTCTTAGCCTTCAGAGAGATGCTAGTGTCGAAGAAACTTGCTCAGAAACATTACGCTGTTCACGAAGGGAAGTCTTTCTATAGTTGGCTTATTAAGTTCATAACCTCAGGCCCCGTGGTTGCGATGAGGGTCGAAGGTGAGGATGTGATCCAAGAGATAAGGAAAATTCTTGGTTCGACATTTGCACACAAGGCGGAGCCTACAAGTCTTAGAGGCAAGTATGGGATCTACGGAGGAATCAACGTTGCACACGCATCAGATAGCCAGCAAACCGCATCAGAGGAAATCGGCCTCTGGGAACGAGAAGTAAAACTCACTAGAAGCCCTGCAGAGTGGGTCACCAAACAGATTGACTCTTATATGAAGGTCTATGATTCCAAGAAATCCTCAGACCATACTCGAGAGCTTCGCGCCGTTTGCATAGGAATTGCAGAGGACAGGATCAACGAAAAGACGGGTAAGAGTGAAATTTCCAAGCTTCTTAGTGAGGAAGTCCTGAAAGGTGACAGGAAATACTTGAAGGGATTCTCGGACGCAGTCTTGGAAACCTGTCTGATGGATAGGACGAAGAAGGAGTAGTCAGAATCTGAAATCATTTCTTGGCGGTCTTCTTTTTCTTCGGTTGTCGCAGGCTGATCCACTTTAGTTTCCTGGGGTCTCTTCCCAGTTTAGTCATGTTTTTTCTGCATTTCGACGAACAGAAGTTCATGGTGACTCCGTCGTTTCTAACGTACATTATACCCGTGCCGAACTTGATGGTCGATCCGCAGAATGAGCACTTGATTTCCCTCAACATCTGAACCACCTAGCTTCAGGGTCTTTCTTGGGTTCGACTCCCTGTTCATGGTGTTCTCAGTTTTCTTGCTTCTCTCTCTGTTTCTCGAAGTATGAGGGTGTCGCCGACTCTGACTGGGCCCTTAACGTTTCTGGTGAGTATTCTTCCTTTGTCTCGTCCTTCGAGCACTCTTACTTTGACTTGGGTTATTTCTCCTGTTACTCCAGTTCTCCCGACCACTTGTATTACTTCGACTGGTATTGACATGTCTTCCATTGTGAGACCTCTTGACATGTTGCTTTGCTCACCTTCTATCATAGAATCCTAATGCCGATAGTTGAATAGGGTGCTATTCTTGGGTCAATCTTTTCGTATACGTTTCCAGTCCCGGCTGAAGGTGTCTGTTTAGCTCTCACGCTTTTGTTATTTTCCCAGTTTCCCTCATTTCCTTGAGCTTGCTTGTGATTTCTTTCAGGAGTTTGTCTGCTTCGCCAGCTTCAGTGATTGTCACGGCCGAGGCTGGTACATCGATTCCGCAAGCTTTTCCCAATTTCTCTTTGCTCGGTACAAATAGGAATGGGATTTTTTTCTCGTCGCAGATGTATGGTAGTGGCATTATGATCTCGGGTGGGTCTACATCCGAGGCTATGACGACGAGTTTTGCTAAGCCTCGCTCAACTGCCTTCGTAGACTCGTTCGTTCCTTTCTTGACTTTTCCACTTTTCCTTGCTGCTTCGATGGCTTGGTATGCCTTGTCGGAAAGCTCTTTTGGCACCTCGAACTTCTTTGACAAAACACTTCTCACCCCTAGATAGAGGATCATCTTGGATTTACGCAACTGGTAGTATCTCGGTAAAGCAGATTTGTATAAAAGTCTTGTGCTTCCAACAAATGTGAACATTTTTCTCTGGAGTCTTCTTACTGCGTTCCAGGTCTGCCGCGCAGCTCTCCTCTGCGCTTGGCAAATTTACCTGGATCAAATCCTCTCATTCGGAGCCATTCCGCGAGCTGTCCCCTTACTACGAGATTTGTTTTGCCCAGAGTCTTCAAGTCTGTTGAGCCAGTCAGGTACATTACGGTTCTCAGCTCTCTGACTATTCTGATAACAGTACTCTTGAGATTCTCGTTGTCGCCTGTGTATGCAGGCTTGAGGAAAGGTAGTGCTATTCCTGCCGAATGCGCACCTAGGGCAATAGCTTTCGCTACGTCGATTCCACTTCTTACTCCTCCCGTTCCAATTATCTTCAGCTTCTTTGTTGCCGACGTTTCAACGATACTTGCGGCTGTTGGAATTCCCCAATCCCTGAAAGTGAAGCCTAGGGGACTCTCCGTGGTTTTGTTCTCCACTTGGTTCAGCTCTCTGTAGGCTTCCACGACAGACCAACTGGTTCCACCAGCTCCTCCGACATCCACTCCTCCCACGTGTATGTCAGCGAGCTTGCAAGCTTCTTCGTAGGCCATCCCGCATCCAGTTTCTTTTGCGATGACGGGAACGTCGAGTTTGTCTACAATATCCTTGATCTTGCCAAGAACTCCTCTCGTGTTTGTCTCCCCTTCTGGCTGAACTGCTTCTTGGAGTGGATTAAGATGGATTGCTAGTGCGTCAGCTTCTATCATTTCAACAGCTTTTCTAGCTTCTCGAAGTCCGTATCCCTTGGCGAGTTGAGGTGCTCCTATGTTTGCTATGATCAGTGTATCGGGAGCGAGTTTCCTCACGATTGAAAAAGTTTCAGCTAGGGAAGGGTCCTCGATGGCCACTCTTTGGCTTCCGACGCCCATTCCTATCCTCATTTCTTGGGCTACCTTTGCCAATACCATGTTTATTCTCTTAGCTATGGGATGCCCACCAGTCATCCCCGCTATGATTAGTGGGGCATTCAGCTTTCGTCCAAATAATTCTGTTGCAGTCTCCACATCCTTCATGTCTATTTCGGGAAGGGCGTTATGGATTAGTTCAACCTCTTCAAATCCTGTTTTCTTCTGAGCCGCTTGAACGTCTTTGGTCAGTGATATTTGTATGTGGTCAATCTTTCGCTTGCTAGTCAGCTTAACTATTTTTTCGTTCTCTTCTTCCTTCCCACCGGACGTATCGGTTACCAATATCCCACCCCTCAAAACGTAGTCTCAAGATGAATACTAGAGCTCCGACTAGATGAGTCTCCTTCCTCTTCCTACCTAGTTCGAAAGTTTGCAGTAGTATTATATTGTCGTATCATCTTTTGAAGAGTGTAATACTCGCTTTATTATTAATATTGGGGTTGGTGCCTCGGAGCTTGACGAAGAAAAGAAACGTTCTACTGAAACTGGGCGGCAGCGTCGTCACCTACAAGGGCGCTAGGAATTTTCCACTCAACCCAAACGAGATATGGAATAAGGCCACCAGCTTCATCAACATCAAGGCGATTAAGAAAATATCTTCAGAGATAAAGGAATGCCTTCCCGATCTGGGGTACCTGATCTTGGTGCATGGAGCTGGCGTATTCGGGCACTTCCCAGTTAGTAGATTCCTCAAGTCTGATGCTAATGATCAAGTGCTGGTTGGATGGCCTTTGACCTTGTACTCCGTTGGACTGGAGAACCTTATTCTGCAGAATCAGATGCTTGGCGAAGGGATACCAGCGGTTAGTATTCCTCCTCGCTCCTTGTTTACGGTAACAGCTCGAGACGCAGATCGCCCTTGGGTTGGTGTTGATGCATCGTTTGATTGCACAATAGTTAGGAGACTGCTCAAGCACTACATACCTGTCCTCTTTGGGGATCTGGTGTTTGACCAAAAAGGTGACCCCGCTGTTCTTTCGGGTGATACCATTCTCTACCTCTGTGCCAGAGAGTTAAGAGACGTGAACTTGGTGGTTGCTGGAACAGATGTGCAAGGTATTTTTAGTGATGACCCAAAGCAGAATCCCAATGCGCGTTTCGTGGGGAGATTAACCCTTTCTGAGAAAGATAAGTTCACCCCCAAGGATAGTTCATATCGTGATGTCGATGGAGGAATGAGTCGGAAGTTTAAAGAACTAATGTCTATTGCAAAGCTGGGCATCCCATCAATGGTGATTAATGCCTTCAAAGAAGGGAATATTTCCAAAGCTCTGAGGGGCGAGCATGTGGGTACCTTGATCGTGCCTTGACAAAAGATCAGTCTGATTTACTCCTCAACTCTTACGCCGTCGTTGGTCTTGCTTGTCACGATCACCGTACCTCCGACTCTCTTGATCTCGGTGGCGACGTTACTAATACTATCGCCCGAACATAGTGCAACCATGCAACCTCCTCCTCCAGCGCCGACTAGCTTGGCTCCGTATGCCCTTCCCCTCAAAGATGCGTAGACAAGTAGTTCAAGGGCTTCATGGGATACTCAAAGTGAGTATAGCAATCCTTGGTTAATGTTCAGCACGTCGCCAAGTCCTTTAAGGTCCTTTTTCATGAAGCTTGCTAGTGCTTCTTCAGCGAGATCCCCGATCGGCTCCAAGATGCTCTCAACGATTTTGGGATACTTTTCCTTTTTCACTCGTCTAACCATCTCGCCTCAACACGTTGAGCTCCCCCTAGTCCTTTGAGGACATCTTGTCGGTTTTTCGACGAGATCTCTGGAATTAGAGTGGCACGAGGGTTTAGCTTTGGATCTGCAGTAAATAATCCATTCGTATCAGTTCCAACTATCACTAAAGATGGCGTCAGAATCTTGGAAAGGTAGCTGATAATCTGATCAACTGATAAAATCGCGATGCCTGTTTGTGTATCCAATACCGCGTCACCAAAAAGAATGGGGTAAAGCCCCTGAATGAAGTTGTTTCAACTGCCTCGACCCGTAAGATTCTAACCTAAAATGCGGTAGATATTTATTTTAACTACACGCACAGTTGGAATATATACTCTTGAACCCAATCAAGACTTTCTTGGTGTGTAAAATGGCTGATGAGGAGTGGTTTAAAGCATCCACCTTTGAACAGAAATTTAGAGTGCTGGCTAAAGCGGAATGGAAACCTAAACTCCGAAGACAGAGCGCCGAGCAGGCAGCCTATATGTGTATGTGCGGGAAATGCCCCAGCTATCTGGGAACGGGAGAAACCCAGCTTGTCTTCTGTACCATAGGAAAAAGCAACCTGATCCATCAGCAAAAGAATTGCCTCTGCGAACATTGCGGAGTCACAAAAACCATGAGTATGCGATGGGATTCTTACTGCATCAAGGGTAGTGCACTGGAACTCTCTGATCTCACTGAAAAATAGACTTCTCATCAAATTTAGTTGGCATTAAACTGAACTTGAAGTTAAGTAGGCTTCAACATCAACTAAATTGAAATGGTTTTCGCGATTCGCCCCGATCCCAACGTATGTAGATTTAGAGGATAGGGGGGTTAGACAAGCCGATTCCGTTTGATTTAATGAGGAAGATTGTCAAATTTAGAGTTAAAGAGAATGAGTCAAAGAGAAGAGAGGTTAGGGGCGAGTAATGTCTCCTTGGACTTCTTTGATAGCCTCCTCAAAGGCATACGTGGAAAACGGTCTTCTAATAGTCGAACGGACTTCTCTTCTAATCCCGATTGGGTCAGGCTCTCCCAATGTTTTCTATGCTGTCAACCTCTATGCTGGGAAGGCTTAACCCTTTGTACAACTGTGAAGTAAGGTTATTCTGATACCTTTTTCAATAAGGGTGCATTGCTATCTTCTCAAACAGTACGAATAATCCATCATTCATGGACTACTATACCCATCGTCTAGTTTAATTAAACCAAAAACGTTAAATGGTTGAAACTTGGTGATCTGACTATTATGAGCAAAGGTCCGCGCGCGGCTATTCTCATAGGATTAATAGTACTTGTGATTGGTATCTTCGCTATGACCCCCTATAATAACGTAGGTCCTTACGCCTATATTATCGGTGGAGGGTTACCGTTTGCACTTCTACTCTGTGGTCTTGGCATCTTTTTTATATTAATGGGTTTATGGCTCCGACGACCCAAGCCAAAATGAACATCAACCAGTAGACGATAATGAAATTACCTAAAAATACGATATAACGTCCTGAAACTTGAAGCCACTGACTCCTTTCTTTCTCAATAATTCGTCAATGGACTTCTCGATACCTTTCCCGCTTGAGCGATATTCCTTGAGTTCATCGATACTAATTCTGCCCCTTAAGTCAGGATAGATTTCCTCAAGAGTTCCAAGTACCAGCTCTTCTCCAAAATTGTCTTCAAAGTTCTTAGGTGTTGGATGGCTCTCCGAAGTCAACCTTACCCATAAAACGCTCTACTTCCACCAAACATCACGCTCCGTCTTTAGTGTCTGGTAGAAGCACAGCACATGCGTGCTATGTACAACTATTGGCAGTACAGTAAACTGTCAGGTCTATTTCAATAGGTGGTAGTTGACGGTTCCTCGGAACAGTAGGTTATCTGAGGGTTTTCACTTGAACTCCAAAGCAGATTTGTTCGCATCTAGGATGAGGTGTTTACCCGTGGTCAGCTTCTCGATGTCTATGTGGTCAATGCATGGGATTCCGCCAATGATGCATCCGACTGCCACAACTGTCTCACACTCTTTTAGGACGAGTCCTTTAGGTCCTTTGCCATTCTTAGACATTTGATAAAGTACATAGGAGCCAACAGTCGATCCCTTTCCCGTCGGGAATACAAGGATCTTCCCTGTGATCGATTTTCCCTCTAGCTCATGCCCCCGTTCCACAATCGTTCCAGTTGAAGGGTCGACACCACCGTAGAATGAGATGCTTTGTTTCGTTACGAGTGCTTCTCCTTCTGCTTTGCCTTTGTAGATTTTTCTTCCTTTTAGCTGCATCTACCTAAGCGCCTCCTCAATGCATTCATCGATGGACATCAATTTTACCTTGAACCTGTTTTTCCCTGATCCGTAATAGCAGCCCTTAGCTGAGTCGGTGGCTAATCCAACAAATCTCCCTTTTATGGGGGCCACGACACAGCAAGTATCTGCAGCAATCTTGGCTCCAGCTCCTTCGATCATTTTGGTGAAACCCATCCGGTCTGCCACTTGCTTCGTAGGGCGTGCAGTCGTTATCCAGACCTCTTTCTTCACTTGTTTTCCTTTCAATTTGTTGGCAATGTATTCGAGTTCAGCCAATGTCGCGTGTGGGCAACCAATACTGACAAAATCGATAGATGTTTCTTGATTCAAAGCATTGATCGCAGCTTTGATGTCCTCATCCGTAACCGTAACTTTTTCAGCAGGGATTTGGTTGATTCTATCGGGAGTGATCCCCTCAATGTGGAAGAGGGCAACTCCCCCGTAAGTAGCATAGGAAGCACAAAGGGATTTGAGTTCCTCGACTGATGCGCTCGGGATTCCTGTAATATAACTAATCTTTTCCCCAAACTTTTCGCCCAGAAACTTACCTAAAGCGCCAAATTGATATGTCCCATTCAGTGTTGCCTGTACTTGGACTTTCACTTGTGGTTGTCTCTTGCTGTCAAGATGAAAGCCATACTCCGGTGTTCTTCCAGTCAATGCTGCAGCAAGGGCACTGGGTCCCCCCTCACGGTTGGTTCGGGCTCCGAGTACCGAGTTAGCATAGCAGACTGCGCTACTCTCTCCCCACGCTACATGTTCACCAAAGTGGGGTACGTTTCCGACGAGATAGGGGGTACATGTACATGTTGTGATAATCCCCATTCGGGAAAACGCATCGATTACACGCTGTTGATTTCTAGCGAACCCCTCACTTATGCCAAGTCTCTTCCACTCTTCAAGATCCATACCTGCTGGATTCAACGTAGTAAGTACGCGAACCTTTCCGTCTTTAGCCATCTCAGCCAGCCACTCAAGTCCCGCTTCTTCAAGATTCGCATAACTTACACCAGAGACTTGGACTGAACTGACGGGAATCATCCGTTCGGCTTCATAGATCTCCCCCAAGGTAACTAGTATCTCCATCGCTTTCTGAGTGGCATGGCCGTACTCGCCTTCAGCCATCTTCTTTTCTTCATTAGTTAGTTTCAAAGTTCATTCCTCGATGTACTTTTTTAGGTCAACTTTGGGGAATTCAGCGAGAGCGAAGCTTTTTCCCTTCGTTACTAGTGGCGCTGTCAGGTCGAACCCTACCTTGTTAGTTATTTTGGTCTTCGGCTCGGCACTCGGATCCAGACTCGATCCCGGCTCCTTCCCCTTGTTTACTAGTCCCCGGTCCGCTTGGAACCTTGTGGCCATCGACCACTCCACTTGGAGTGGATCGTAGATGTCAATGTCCTTATCGACAATGAATACATGTTTACAGCTTGAATGACCAGCAAAGGCTGCAAGAATTGCCTTCTTGCCATCGTCTTCGTTCTTCTTGTCGATCTTGACTATTGCATGTAGCCATGAACATCCTCCGGGATTCACATTGACATCAACACATCTGACACCTGCCTCTGTAACCTTTTTGAAAATCGTTGGCTCTCGAGGCATTCCCATGAGTACTTGATGCTCCAAGGCACCTGGGAGAAGAGCTTGCCATATAGGATCTTTCCTATGAGTGATCTTATGGATTTCGAAAACGGGCTCCTGCCTAACAACATCGAAGGTCCCGGTTAAGTCGATGAATGGCCCCTCAGCGGCTCTTTCTTTCATAAAAACCCTACCCTCGAGCACTACCTCGCAATCAGCAGGAATCATGAGATTCACCGATTTCGCTTTTGTAACTCGCATTTTTTCAAGAGCGTTTGCGATGTAGAGTTCATCAATTCCAGTTTGAACAGAGGTCGCAGCAGCGACCAGAACATTAGGAGTATTGCCAACACAAAAGGCCGCCTCAACTTCTCCATTTCGCTCAAGGAATTTGTAAAAATCCCTGCCCTCAACAATCCTAGTAGCCATCTTATTGTTGGAGATCTGCATAGCTCGATGGAAGTCCAAGTTCTGTCCATACTCGGGATCTCTTGTAATAACTACTGCTGAAGAGATGTACTTTCCCCCATCTCCTTTGTTGTACTTGAAAATGGGTAATTTGTTGAGGTCCACAGTCCCCATGTCGACTTCTTGACACGGAGCTCCCTTGATCTCCTCCGGCTTGCTACGTTGGTCAATCGCCTTGGTGAGTTTCGGGATTAGGTCAGCGGTTGTGATTCCGAAATACTTGGCAATGCTTTCTTTTGTACAGAAGACGTTTCCAACTACCGGAAATCTTTTGGCCTCCTTAATATTCTCAAACAGCACAGGTGTTGGCTCAGCAGCCTTCAAAACAGCAGCTGCCTCCACATCACCTGAAACAACTTTCCTGATTCTGTAGAGGTTTCCCTCTCTCTCCAGTTTGTCAACATATTGCCGAAAATCCATTCCTAACTCCCACCTAGCATTTTCTATTGTTTGTTATACCTAATGAATCCAGTATATTTCCAATCATGAGTGCGAACATGTCGCTACGATAAGTTTCATTGCTTCTCCCTCTTGGAATTTGGGAACGAATCATGTCACATGCTAAGCGCCAATAGTTGTTTTCCAAACCTCATATCCAGCAGCTTGAAGCGCGCTGGCAACTTTGTCTCGTAGCTTCACGCCGGGTGTCAAAGCGATCATGTTTCCGCCACGGCCTGTCCCAGTTACTTTTGCTCCCAAAGCGCCTGCTTTTCTGGAGATCACAACCATTGAGTCAAGAACCTCATTCGATACTGTGATCTGCTGAAGTAGTATGTGGTTTTTGTCCATCAACTTTCCAACTAGCGGCAAGTCGAATTTCTCCAGACCCTGTCGCCCCTGAGCGGCCAATTTTGAATATTCCTCGATAATGCCGTCAAACCATTTGGGATCCTTGTCTTTCAACTTTTTGACAGCATCAACCACCTCTTTGGTATCCGAGGTGATCCCGGAGCTGCCAATAACAAGTTCCACGGCTTTCTTCAGTTTGGTGATGTCCATTGTGTTTGGACCGCCCTTCATGTTCTTGACAAAGTACACCAATCCCCCAAATGTTGAAGCAGTATTATCAATTCCGCTTGGGGTTCCATGATACCCCTTCTCCCCTTCATAGGCCGCCTCGTTTATCCTTGCATCATTCCAATTGAGCTTGAATTCATCAGTTATTGCTCGCGCTATCGCAACACAGCTAGCAGCTGAAGCCCCAACTCCACTTGCGCAGATTAGATCCCCACCAAGAGTGATACGTAGACCCTGCTTTTCAGTATCGACTCCCATAAATTTGAGAACGTTTGTAATGGAAATCTGTTGTTCCTCGTATTTATCTTTCTTGTATCCTGGAACCTCGGGACGGTTGTCAATCAACTCATACCCTTTGCGTGGGATCCTATCGATTATGGCTGTGGTTTTTGCACCAAGCGCTGATGCCAACGCTGGCAAACCATAGACCACAAAGTGTTCCCCGAAAAGGATAGTCTTACCGTAGCCATACCCTTTTCCCAATTCTGTTTTCCTCCATACTAATATTGTAGTCAACCTATCTCTTGTAGTCGACCTCTCCCCCGTCAAGACAGCGATCTACAGTAGTATAATAGAAGAGTGAGCGTCTTTCATCTGCACACCTGGGCTCATGGCAGTTCGCCGTCAAGATCCGAGTCTAAGGATTGGCTAGCTACATCTGTCTGGACTCGAATTCGTCTATGGTCACTCCCATCTCTTGGCCTGCCGGAAGTTCCCCTCTTTCTCTGAGCGTCTGACGCGCTAGTAACCAGTATACCAACGCAAGAGCTCTTCTCCCTTTGTTGTTGGACGGTATGACCAAGTCGATATTTGTTGTCACGTTGTCAGTGTCGCATAGTGCTATGACTGGTATCCCTATGGCAAGGGCCTCCTCAAGTGCTTGCACGTCAGCTCTCGGATCTGTTATGATGATAATATCCGGTTCCATGTAGGTTTCAAGGAAAGGATTTGTCAATGTTCCGGGTACTATCCTTCCGATAACGGGTTTAGCTCTGATTGTTTCGCAGAATTTCTCGACTGGTCTCTGACCATATTGCCTGCATGAGGCAGCTATTACTTTTGATGGTTCGTATCTAGCTATTAGCTTGCCAGCTACTCGTATTCGTTCGTTGGCTTTTCTAATGTCAAGGACGTAGAGTCCGTCTGAGCGTACTCGGTACACAAAGGGTGATATACTCTCGGTTTTGACTTGTGTTCCAATGTGCATACCTGCCGCGAGGTAGTCATCCAACGGAATTAGTAAATCCTCGGTTTTGATCTCCACGGACATAGCTTTCTCTCCACACGTGTATTTGGCAGCAGTGCCTTCTCACTACTTGACTAGACCGCTATTCTTCTTGACCAGGGCTAAAAACCATTATCTCTTCCAAGAGGTCTACCTGGGTTAACAACATCCTTCTGCAGCAATATCTCCTTAACCCCAATTCGTCAAGAACCCTTTTAGGTTCTTCTCCTTGTCGAGTTCTCCTTACAAATTCTTCCCACTTGTCTCCTACGACTTTGCCGCATGTGAAACACCTAACGGGAATCATCATGTGTAATTTCACCATTCTGTGGTAACAATCATTTCTTCCACTAGTCAGTTGGCCTATCTATATGATTTCTGTTTTCTTGCTCTTGCCGCATGTCCCCCAAATTTCTTGGGTTCTGCTCTCCTTGCATCTCCTACCAACATGGTTCTATCATATTCTAGGAGAGTCTTCTTGAGTTTCGAATCCTTGTACCACCGAGTCAGCCCCCTCGCGATGGACATCCTAACAGCTTCGGCTTGGGCCATGTAACCGCTGCCATGAACGTCCACATTGAGATCGACTTTCTTCATCTTGTCTTCTCCTGCGAGGAGAAGAGGCTCCATGACTTTGATTCTGGCTAGTTCCGGTGTCATGATCTCGACGGGAACGTTGTTGACCTTGACCCTGCCTTTTCCCTCTTTTATCATGGCTCTTGCTATGGCGGTCTTTCTTTTCCCGCTTGTCAGAATGACCTTCATGGTGTTTCACCTATGTTCCTCTTTGGTGCGGTGGTTTCCATCCTAGCTCTCTGGAGATTTCTTCAAGTCTTATGAACCTGCCTTTCAGCCTCTCCATCCGCGCTTCAGGCAATGATTGAAATTGAGCGTCCTTGAACTCTTGTGGGACGCCAATGAAAACAGCGAGACGCCTGAAAGCTTCTTTCCCTCGGGCTCTATCCCAAGGTAACATTCCTCGGATTGTCCTTCTCAGGATTCCGTCTGACCTCCTCGGGTGAAACGGACCCTTAGCTGGGTTGATCAGGGTTCTTATCCTCAGTCTTTCCTTGTATTCTAGAGACAGGCTGCTCCCCTTACCTGAGACCACAGTTCTCTCGGCATTGACTATGGCGATTTTTTCACCGCACAGGAGCCTCTTTGCGACCGTGCTTGCCAACCTTCCGAGTATGAGTCCATCGGCATTAATTACTGCGTAGTTAATATCAGCTTTCATTGGCATACCTCACTCCATGAGCATTACTTTTGTGCCCTTAGGGTTCTTGGAGACCAGCTCCATTATTGTTAGCGTCTTGCCCTTGGCTTTCTCGATTTTCTCCTTGGCAACCCTTGAAAATGAAAGGGCTGCCACTGAAACTTCATGGTCAAGTTCTCCTGATGCGAGAACCTTACCAGGAACAACTACGACATCTTTAGGTTTAGTGTGTCTGTTTATTCTTGAGATATTCACTTCGGTCTTGTTCCTTCTTGGTTTGTTTATAATCTCAGATACGCTACGCCAGATCATAACTTTCTGTTCATTAGACTTCTTCTTGAGTTCTCGCACTACCCTGACTACATTTGGGTCGCTGGGTCCTGTTCTGTGAGGCATTTTTATCACCCTTGTGCGGCTGAGGCGCCTTTTATTCCTTCAAGCTGTTTCGTTAATTCTTTGGATTTGCTTAATAGTATTTGGTCTGCATATTCAACTATCTTTTCTGGCGGTATGGCTCCTGTGGACTCCACGTTGAATATGAATGTCGTATCATCCCAGTGGACTTTGATTGCCTCGTATCTGCATACTTCCTCGCAGGTTTTGCATAGTGAACAAGCGAGTTCGTTGGTGAACTTGATTTCCTCACCTTTCACCTGGATTATGTTACGCGGGCACACTTCGGCACAGTCACCGCATTGTTCACA
>JAUQYT010000181.1 GCA_030587605.1 Candidatus Njordarchaeum guaymasense | reverse complement strand
TGGGAAAAATATCGTGGTAGTCGGTGGAGGGAACGTTGCAATGGACGCGGCAAGAACTGCTCTCCAGCTTGGGGGAAGTAAAGTAACCATTCTTTATCGGAGATCAAGAGACGAAATGCCTGCAATCCCATGGGAAGTTAAAGAGGCGGAAGATGAAGGCGTCAAAATCGAGTTTCTCGTGTCGCCAGGAAAGATTCTTGGAGAAAAAGGAAAAGTTTCTGCCATTGAATGCGTCCGTATGCAATTGGGCGAGCCTGACGAAACTGGAAGAAGAACATCAACTCCTGTGGAAGGTTCAGATTTCTCACGGAAGACTGATATGGTTATTCTCGCGATCGGAGAGACTCCAGATCTCGGATTTCTCCCGAAGGAAATAGATGTTAATGATGATGGAACCTTGTGGGTCAACCCCATTACGATGGAAACCAGCATTCAAGGAGTTTTTGCGGGGGGAGATGTTGTTACAGGACCAGCTACGGTAATAGAAGCGATCCGAGCAGGGAAAAATGCTGCTGATTCAATTGAAAATTACTTGAAATCTTTAGAAGGTTAGGCTTATGACGGAAAAGAAGCAATCAGAGCCTAAACAAAGTAGTGACGGCGTTCGCATAGGAGTGTATGTTTGTCACTGTGGATTGAATATTGCAGGTTCTGTCGATTGTGCAGAAGTGGCAAAGTTTGCTGCAACCCTTCCAAATGTTGTTCTAGCGAAAGACAACCGGTATACATGCTCAGACCAAGGACAAGAAATAATAAAAAACGACATTAAAGACCAGAAACTCGACCGCGTGGTGGTAGCGTCATGCTCGCCTCGCCTTCACGAACCAACATTCAGAAAGGCATGTCAAGACGCTGGACTTAACAAGTATCTTTTCGAAATGGCCAACATTCGTGAACAGTGTAGCTGGGTTCACCTTTATGACCGGGAAGGCGGAACAGAAAAGGCTAAAGATCTTGTTAGAATGGCGGTAGCTAAAGCCGCCTTGCTTCAGCCGGCTCAAGAAACTGAAGTCCCGATAACTCGTAAAGCGCTGATTATAGGAGCTGGCGTCGCAGGTATTCAAG
Organism: Candidatus Njordarchaeum guaymasense; assembly: GCA_030587605.1. Taxonomy (GTDB): domain Archaea; phylum Asgardarchaeota; class Njordarchaeia; order Njordarchaeales; family Njordarchaeaceae; genus Njordarchaeum; species Njordarchaeum guaymasense. Next base: position 16,132 of record JAUQYT010000181.1, on the reverse strand, counting down.
CCGCTCTAGACCTTGCTGAAACAGGATACAAAGTGTTTCTCGTTGAGAAGGAACCAAGCATCGGAGGGATGATGGCTAGAATAGACAAGACTTTTCCGACGATGGACTGCTCGATCTGTATTCTCGCACCCAAAATGTCCGATGCTGGGCATCACCCGAACATCGAGCTATTGACCAATAGCGAAGTTACTGACGTTAAGGGTTATATCGGCAACTTCCAAGTGAAAGTGCTGAAAAAACCGCGTTATGTCAGAAAGGATTGTTCGGCATGCGGCGAATGTGTAAAAGTCTGCCCGACAATAGTGCCTAACGAGTTTGATGTGGGTCTAGCCATAAGGCACGGAATCTACACGCCATTCGCGCAAGCAGTTCCATCCACTTACATAATCGACATGAGTCATTGTCTCAACAATGAAGGCGTGATAGTTTGCGACAAGTGCATAAAAGCCTGCGAAAGGCAAGCCATAGACTTTGACATGAAGCCTGAAACTGTCAACGTCGATGTTGGAACAATAATCGTGGCGACTGGCGCAGATGTATTCGACCCCTCCGTATTGCCAAACTACGGGTATGGCAGATATCCAAACGTAGTCACGTCGTTGGAGTTTGAGAGATTAATCAATGCAGGGGGGCCATCTGGCGGACGCTTGTTGAGACCTAGCGATTTGCAGATTCCTAAGCGCGTCGCGTTCATTCAGTGCGTCGGTTCACGTTCCAACAGGAATGGAAAGCTGTACTGCAGCAATGTCTGCTGTATGAACACTATAAAGGATGCTTTATTGATTAAGGAGCATTGGCCTGAAACTGAAATCTATGTTTTCTACGTTGACATACGAGCTTATGGAAAGGGTTTTGAAGACCTTTACAATCGGGCCAAAAAAGAAGGCGTCGCATTTATACGAGGGCTCCCAGCCGAAATCTTTGAGGACAAGAAGACTCACGGCGTTTGGCTCGTTGGCGAGAATACTTTGCAAAAGGAATTATACAAGATAAACGCTGACATGGCGATTCTATCAATAGGTCTAGAACCCAGAAAAGACAGCGAGACAATACAACGCTTGCTGACACTTTCCAGAACTCAAGACGGGTTCTTCATGGAAGCACATCCAAAACTCAGACCGGTAGACGCTGCCACCGGAGGAATATTCTTTGCTGGCTGTGCTGAAGCTCCTAAAGACATCAAGGATAGTGTGACCCAAGCAGGCGCGGCTGCGGCTCGCGCGGGAATCTTAATGGCTAGAGGAAAAGTGACTGTTGAAGCCATTACGCCGATCTTCGATGCTGAGAAATGCAAGGCATGTGGACTCTGCGTGAAAGTCTGCCCCTACAATGCCATCACCTTGGACAAGGAAAAGAAAGTTATCAGCATTGTAGAGGCTGCGTGTGGTGGATGCGGAACGTGCGCAGCTGAGTGTACATTTGGTGCGTTGACGCAGAGCCACTTCACTGATGAACAAATCCTCGCCCAGATTGATGCTGTTACTGAGAACGCACCAGAAAAGAAAGCCGTTGCATTTTGCTGCAACTGGTGTTCGTATGCAGGTGCAGACTTCGCTGGCGTCAGCAGGATGCAGTATCCACCTGACGTTCGCATAATTCGAACGATGTGTTCTGGGCGTGTGGCTCAGAGGTTTGTTGAAAGAGCTTTTGCGAGAGGAGCTGCAGTCGTGCTAGTAGCTGGCTGCCATCTGGGAGACTGCCACTATATCAATGCGAACTATCAGACACAGAAACGCGTAGAACGTTTGTGGAAAAAAATGGAGCAGAGCGGACTGAACAAGGAAAGACTGCAATTGCTGTGGGCTTCCGCCGCAGAAGGCGAGAGATTCGCCAATGAGATCCGTGAAATACACTCAATCATCGAGAAAGTCACGCCTGAAGACATAGAAAAGGCTAGAAGAGTTTTCGGAAAGGCTTTACAGGTGGGAACTAGTGATGCCTGAAAGAATTAGACATCCACCCCTTGACGGCAAGAAGGAGAAGCCGCCAAAAGGAGAAATACACTTGATTAAGGACCAATGCAAAGGTTGCAGCTTTTGCATTCAATTCTGTCCGAAGAAGGTTCTAGAAGAATCGGAGGAAATAAATGCCCGCGGTGTTCATCCACCCAAGATCGTTGATGAAGAGAAATGTGTCGTCTGCAGTTTCTGCACAGCCGTCTGTCCAGATTTTGCCATTTATGTTACTGTGAAACCCTGTAAAGAAGGATGTTATACATGAGCCACAAACGAGCTTTGCCTACTGGTTCTCACTTTATGAATGGTGACGTTGCATGCGCTGAGGGCGCAATAGTAGCTGGTTGCAGGTTTTTCGCTGGTTATCCCATTACACCTGCAACAGAAATCGCTGAACACCTCTCACAGAGAATGCCAGAGTTCGGTGGAATCTACATCCAGATGGAAGATGAAATCGCGTCAATTGCGGCCGTCATTGGAGCTTCTTATACTGGCTTGAAGGCTATGACCGCCACCTCCGGGCCAGGCTTCAGCCTTATGCAGGAGAACATAGGTTTGGCCGTGATGACGGAAGCACCATGCGTAGTGGTCGACATTATGCGTGGGGGACCAAGCACTGGACAACCGACTCTGCCTGGACAGCAGGATGTGATGCAGGCGAAATGGGGTTCCCACGGAGATTATGGAATTATCGCCTTGTCGCCTTGTTCTGTTCAGGAAATGTTTGACTTGACAATTGAGGCTTTCAACCTCTCTGAAACCTACAGAGTTCCTACCCTGCTCATGGGAGACGAAATTGTTGGACATATGTGGGAAAAGGTTGTGATACCTCCGCCTGACAGAATAAGGATAGTGAACCGCAAGAAACCTAATGTTTCGCCAGACAGATACGAACCTTTTATGCCTGACAACGACTTAGTTCCACCAATGGCCTGTTTTGGTGAAGGATATCATTTTCATGCGACGGGCTTGACTCACGATGAACGTGGCTTCCCACGAACATCAAGCTCAGAGGATCAGACGAAGCTTGTTAGACGACTGTGTGACAAGATAGGTAGAAATACGGACAAAATCACAAAAGTTGAAGAAGTGATGCTTGAAGACGCAGAAATCGGCGTAGTTGCCTACGGGATAGTTGCCCGAGCTGCTCTAAGCGCAGTAAGGAAAGCGAGAGAAAAGGGCATAAAGGCAGGCCTTCTCCGTCCAGTCACATTGTGGCCGTTCCCAGAGAAACAGGTTGCAGATATGGCAAAACAGGTAAAGGCCATAGTGGTTCCCGAGATGAACTGTGGACAGTTAGTGCGGGAAGTTGAGAGGACCGCGAAGGAGACACCTGTAACCTTTCTTGGAAAGTTAGGTGAAGACCCTCATACTCCAGCAGAAGTTCTTCAGGCAATCAGGGGGAGTCGCTGATGGTTGAACAAACTGTTGAACAAACGGTTGAACATCCCTTTTTGAAGTACTTGAGACAGGCAATGATGCCACATATATGGTGTCCGGGATGCGGTAACGGTATTGTTTTGAACTGTTTTGTTCACGCTTTGGATGAGCTAAAGGCTGACATTGACAAGATCGTTGTCGTATCAGGTATAGGTTGCATTGGTCGCACTGCGGGTTACACAAATACGGATTCGTTCCACACTACGCACGGGCGTGCACTAGCTTTTGCGACAGGAGTGAAGCTGGCGAATCCAGAATTGCAGGTTGTTGTTGTAAGCGGAGATGGTGACCTGTTTGCGATCGGTGGGAATCATTTCATCCACGCTGCCCGCAGAAACTTGGGGATCAAGGTGATCTGTGCAAACAACTTCAACTATGGAATGACAGGTGGACAAGCGGGTCCAACGACGCCGCTTGAATCAAGAACAACGACGACCTATTATGGAAACATTGAACATCCTTTCAACCTCATGCACCTGGCAGCGGCGTCGGGAGCCGTTTATGTGGCCAGATGGACAACCCTGCACGTGGTCAGATTAACACAGTCTATAAAGAAGATGTTGCAGAAAGAAGGTTTCAGCTTCATCGAAGTAATATCGCCTTGCCCAGAGATTTTCGGTCGCTACAATAAGATGAAGACTGGTCTAGAGAATATGGAATGGTTCAAAAAAGCCTCTGTGGTGGAGAGCTTTTCAGACCCGGGTAAAGCTGAGATAACCCCTGATAGAATACCTGTAGGGGAGTTTGTGGACGTAGAGAAGCCAAGTTATGAAAAGCTACTTCATGAGAAGATGTCTCAGATTAACGAGAAGGCATCAAGGTAGATGATGTAGTATGCGGATTGAAGTCAGATTTGCGGGTTTCGGTGGTCAAGGCATCATTAAATCTGGGATTATTACGGCTGCAGGCGCTTGCATACACGGGGGAAAGAATGCTGTCCAAACACAGTCGTATGGTCCTGAGTCAAGAGGTGGAGCGTGCAAGTCTGAGATAGTCATTTCTGAACAGGACATAGATTTTCCGAAAGTGATTGAACCTGATGTGCTGGTCGTAATGTCTCAACACGCTTACAATGACTACGCGGAGGATGTGAAAGCCGGTGGAACAATGATTCTGGACCCCGACATGATTCCTAAAGAGAAGGATCTCAAAAACGTCAAGGTGTTTCATGTTCCAGCTACAAAGATCGCCGAAGAACTCGGAGGAAAAATAGTCGCAAACATTGTCATGCTAGGTGCTTTCACTGCTATCACAGGAATCGTGGATCAAAACGCCATCAGAGAATCGATAAAAGAGAACATTCCCAAGGGAACAGAAAAACTGAATTTGACGGCTTTTGAAAAAGGCTACGAATACGGCAAGAAACTGTTGAAAAGCTAGGTTCATCCTGCTTTGACCTGCGGCGCTAACTGAATGTCTCTCCTTAGAGTTTGAGAGCTCTCCAGTGGAGCTCCTCTTCTTGTTTTTCCTTTCAATTGAATCCATATTTAAGCGTGGAAATCACAAGATCTTGTTAGGTCAAGTGGTCGTGTTCTTTAATCATGATATGATCAGAATGGAGGGGTAATTGTGGACCCGCAAGATGTTAGGAGAGTCGTGGTTGTTGGTGCTGGTGTCATGGGGCATTCTATTGCCCAAGTCTTTGCACAGGCTGGGATTGAGGTTGGCCTTGTAGATTTGAATGAGAAGGTTCTGGAGCGTGCCATTGGCCTGATAAAATCTAATCTGAGTGTGTTGGCGGAGTTCAGCCGTATACCCAAGAATGAGATCGCAGCGGTTTTGAAGCGCATTCACCCTTCAACGGATCTGTCTGCCGCCGCTAAGGGGGTGGACTTTGCCATTGAGGTGGTGCCTGAGATTCCCGATTTGAAGAGGAAAGTATTCTCGCAGTTGGATGAAGTCTGCTCTGGGGACACGGTTTTGGCCAGCAACACCTCGGGATTGGACATATTTAGCACTGTGGAGGTCGGAAACCCTGAGCGGCTAGTTATAACCCATTGGTTCAATCCGGCACACATAATTCCCTTGGTTGAGGTGGTTCCGGGAGCTAAGACTTCTGCAGAAGTCGTCACCTTCGCCGCAAAGTTGATGGAGCGGCTCGGCAAGAGACCAATAATATTGAAGAAGTTTGTCCGCTCTTTCATTGTCAACCGGATTCAAAATGTCATCTTCGCGACGGTGTTGGAGTTATTGGACAAGGGCTGGGTAACTTCAGCGGATATCGATTTCGCTGTGAAGACCAGCCTGGGAATTCGGCTTCCCATTATTGGCGTGGTTCAGACCTATGACTTCACCGGTCTTGACATGGTACTCGACGGAATGAAAAGCTTCGGTGGGACTTACCGCGTCTTCGAGGAGAAAGTGAAGAGAGGAGAGCTCGGGGCGAAGACATCCAAAGGTTTCTACGACTATGGTGGACGTAGCGAGGAGGAAATCCTCAAGAAGAGGGATAGACTGTTCCTCAAGATGCTCAACCATCTGGAAACCATGCACGCCTTTGAACCAGTCTAAGTTCAGGCCTGGTCCTTTCCTGGCGGATAGGCGACAAAACCCAACTTGATTCCTCGCTTGAATCCCGCGCCCTCATAAAATTGGAGTGTGCTTTCTTCTTCTGACCCTGTGAGGAGCATTACTTTGTAACAATTCATCCCCCACGCTACCTGAAGAGCGTAACGGAGAATCGCGGTTCCGAACCCGCGCTTGCGAAGGTCAGCACGTGTGACGACATTCTCAATCAACCCGTACGGGCGCGCGCCCCGCGTGAGGTTGGGAATTATCGCGATCGTGCAAGACGACACGATCTCATTCTCCCATTCCCCGGCAATATAATGCAAGATGGGATTCGAAACGATCTCCGCCCATATTGCGTCCAATTCGGGTTTTTCTGGCAGTGGTGCGTCCTTACGATGAAGGTGGCTATAGAGGGTGAGTAATGAGTCTAATTCCCCTGGTTCAATGTGGCGAATAATGAAATCCCGTTTCATAATGATTCAACCCAGTTTGAAAATGAGGAATACTTGCTATATAAGATCCAGCTTCAGCGCTGTACCTAAAGAAGCTCAGAAACGTTATAGAAGAGGACTTCAGAAGCTAGTGAATTAGATTGGGTCAGCTTGGCGCTATGATGAGCTGGTTAGCAGCTCTACCAAGGTTGTTTTGCCCTTCATCTTCTCGTTTAGAGCGCTCATCTTCTCATTCATCGTTGGAACGTGAACATCGTATAAAACTCCAAAGAACAGTTGGTCCTCTTTGAGAGCTATGTCTATGGCTTCAATCTTGTTCGTTACCTTGTGCGATTCATCTATGTTCTTAGCTCGGGTCTTAATGGAACTGTAGGTGTTGTTGAAAGTGACACAAGGGCTAACAGCTTCAACAAATGCGAAGCCTTTATGCTCAAATGCTTTCACAATCAGTTCAGTCAACTGCTTTGGGTTACCTGCGAATCCTCTAGCCACAAAACTCGCACCCGCAACTATCGCTATTGCCGAAGGGTTCAAGGGCTTGTCGAATACTCCATACGGCGTACTCCTTGTGACAGCGTCCTCCAGAGTGGTTGGTGATGCCTGTCCTTTCGTCTGCCCGTATATCGAATTATTCATGATTATGTACGTTAGCTCAACGTTACGCCTTGATGTGTGTATGAAATGCCCTCCGCCTATAGATATTCCATCCCCGTCGCCTGCAACCACGACAACATGGAGGTCTGGTCGCGCGATTTTTAGACCTGTGGCTAGTGCAAGAGCCCTGCCATGGACCGTGTGAAACCCATATACTCTCAAGAAACTTGGAGTCCTGCTTGCGCAGCCTATGCCTGAGATCACGGCAACCTCCCATGGGTTATAGTTTTCCTCACTCAACGCGTTTGTGAGAGCAGTATACACGCCGTAGTCTCCACAGCCTGGACACCAAACAGGTTTCACATCACCCTTGTAATCTGATGGGGAGAATTTTTGTCTAGTTGCTGTTGCCACTTCTTCTTTCCCTCCATTCTTACTACTATTTCCTTGGGGGTACTTGTTTAGGGGGTTACCTCCATAATTTTCCGGAAGATCTCGTCTGCCGTGAATGGTAGTCCAGTCGTCTTCCTAAGTGGAATCGATTCTCGTAGGAAAGTCTTTGCCAGTAGACTGGCGAGATGGCCAGTCTGATTCAGCTCAGCTACAATGAACTTGTTAACGCCGTCCAGATACGGTTTGATCTGCTTAGTTGGCAGAGGTGAAAGCATTAATATGTGCAGCGATGAAATGCTTTTGCCTTGCTTGTTTGCCTTGGTTACTGCTTCGATGACGGCGTCTTCTGAAGGTCCCCAGCTGATTACGCCAAGGTCAGCTTTCCTGTTTTCAGCTGGGTATGTTCTTGTCATATTCGGTTCGTTTTCAGCTTTCTTGAGTTTGCGGAACCTTTTCTCCATCATCACTTTGTGGGTCTCAGGCTCATAGCTGAACGTCGCATTTTCTAATCGCTCAAGGCTCTCAGAAATATAGATACCGTATCTATCGCCAGGTGTAGACATAGGGGAAATACCGTCTTCGGTGATAGCGTAACGCTTGTAGACTCCTTCCTTTCTTACATCTTCGTAGTTTGGTTTCAATCTGTCTTCAACCTTGATTCGTGATAGGTTGGGTTTCTCGATCATATCAGCTCGATCTGAGAGCTGTTGCTCTGAGAGCACTATTGCTGGCATCTGGAGTCTTTCAGCTAGGTTGAATGCTTTGATAGTCAAGTAGAAGCAGTCCTCAACATTTGCTGGTGCTAGCACGATTCTCGGTGCATCGCCATGCCCTTGGTACAGTGCTGCATTCAGATCGCCTTGCTCGGTTTTCGTTGGCATGCCAGTGCTTGGGCCAGCTCTCTGGACATTAACTATTACAACAGGTATCTCAGCGATCGAAGCGAGATCGAGTGTTTCGGCCATGAGTGAGAAACCTGGTCCCGAGGTTGCGGTCATCGCCTTCACTCCGCCAAATGAAGCTCCTATTGCGGCGGAGAGAGCGGCAAGCTCGTCCTCAGTTTGAAACATGTTGCCGCCAAACTTTGGGAATTCACGTGATAGGTATTCTAGGATAGTTGTTGAGGGAGTTATGGGGTAACCTGCGAAGAATCTGCATCCGACTGCTATCGCTCCTAGAGCAATAGCGATGTTTCCAGTTAGGAATATTCTGTTCGGGGAAATCTTCACCTTTGGGAACTCGAATCTGATGGGGGAATTCTTCTCCGCGTGTTCATAGCCAAGCTTTATTGCTTCGGCGTTCTTGTCCATGGTAGTCTTGTCCATGCCTTTGAACCTCTTCTGGGCCACATCTGCTATGTTTGCGTAGGGTATTGAGTGTATGCAAGCCGCGGCCCCTAGCGCAACCATGTTCTTGGTTCTTGCGAGTCCTACTTTCTCCTTAGATATGTTAGTCATGGGCAAACCATAGAAAATATTAGCGGATCCTTGTTTCGCCGAAGGACTGTGAAGATCCGGATCATAGACTAATAGTCCTTTTTCATGCAGACTTTCGATATTTGAGTCATATGCCTCCTCGTCAAATGCCACTAAGATGTCCATGGAATTCCAAGGAGACAAGTGTCGCTCTGTTCCAAGTCTTACTTGGAAAAGACTTCGACCACCCGTGACCTCAGCTGGATAAGTTCTAAATGTGGAAACGTTTAAGCCTTGCTTGGCGGCAGCGTAGGTTAGGATGTCACCGGTTGTGATTATTCCTTCGCCTGATTCTCCGGCAATCCTGACCACTATATCCGAAACTTTGGTAGTGCCCATTCGTCCTCCGACCCTTTGCTCCATTTATCAGACGCTATCGCTAGTCCAGCTGTTCAGGACAGCGGGATCCTTTGATGGAGATTTTCCCGATGGCTGATACGGTTACTGGAATAGTAGCCTTAAGTTTTAAGGTTTAGCTTGGTTTTTTGATTATCTAATGAGTCCGATTATCACTTAAACTGCAAACCTACATGTTTAACTATGCGATATCTGCTTTCAAACTATTTGATTGATGCTTGTTCATTTGCGTTCATTCAGGGGGCTCAGACACTTTGGGAGAGAAGTTCGATGTTGAGGAATTCATAAGGAGCAAGACAGTTGAGATTAGGAATGTCTTGGGAGAGGAGAGAGCGCTCCTCGCCTGCAGTGGTGGACTCTGCAGCAATGTCATGGCGACAATTGTTCAGCGGGCGACAGGCGGATCGAACATAGTCCCAGTATTCATCGATACTGGGTTTATGAGGAAAGATGAGGTTGGCGCAGTTACAGATACTCTGTCAAGAGCGCCATTGAAACTAGACCTCAAGGTGATAGAAGCAAGGAAGAGATTCATGAAAAATGTTGAGAAGGCTGAGGCGCCAGAAGAGAAACGAAAGTTATTCTATGAAACCTTTTACACTCTCCTCGGAGACTTCGCGGAAGAAAAAGAAGTGAAACTGATGTTTCTCGGAACAAGTGCGACCGCCAGGAGCACGAACGAGAAGCTAGCAGTAACTCAACCCTCGAGAGCATCAAAAGGTAGGCGCTCGACCAAAGTGATTGAGCCACTGATTGCCTTAAACAGGCAACAGGTGTCAAAAGTCGCCGAGCTATTAGGCCTTCCTCCTAGGCTCTCAGAGTTGAACCCTTTTCCTATGCCTGGGCTAATGATCCGTATGCTAGGAAAAGTGAGTGATGAGAAACTTAGGGAGGTAAGAGACGCGACGGAGATCGTTGAAGAAGAGTTTCAGTACATCAAACCCAGTCAATACTTCGTAGTCATACTCGAAAACAAAAACGATGATGATGCGAAAATGGACAAGTTGAGAGAAAGGATGGCAGATTACCTAGATGTAGGTTCGAAGCAAGTCGACTTGATGGTTCCCAAGAACAGAGTGGCTGGTCTAAGAGACGGGAAGAGAGTGTACATGAAGGCGTCTGCCACCAGAGCGACACTCCTCGGATCAAAAGAGATGCTTGAACCCGACTATGAAGACTTGGTTAGTTACCCCATTGAATTTGTGGAGAGACAGAAGGAATTTACAAGATGCCTATACAGCGTCACGAAGAAGCCCAAGAACGGGAAGTATGTAGCAGTCATAAGAGCAGTTAACACAGAAGATTTCGCAAAGGCGGACGTGGTTAAGCTTGACTGGAGTAAGCTCTACACAATCTCGGAGAGAATAATGAGCAAGTGCAGCAAGGTCTCATCAGTGTACTATGATGTCACCCCTAAACCCCCTGCAGCAATAGAATTCGAATAGGGTTTCTAGGCGTCAACAAGGGATCCGACGATCAACTTCTTCATAGTAGTGAAATCAAGATGGGGTCAATGTTGTAAACATCGATCCTTCTCCAATCACTCTTCATAATCGGTACCACTTTTGCACGGAAGATCTTCTTGGCTTCCCCACCTGGAAGTCGTTCCTTGAGAATCTTCACGAATCTTGTTAGCAGTGAACTGAGGTCTCCTTTCAATTTCTCGTAGCTCATTGAGAAGACATCTATGCTCATTAGATCAAGGGTGGGGCAAGGTCCAGAAGAACTGAACGGGATATGAGCGCTGCATTCTCTCTCAAAATCCTCCACTGCCCTTTGGAGTTCACCACAGATCTTGTCCTTGTACTTCTTGACGCCAGAGATCATTGCGTCAAAGATTCGCTGATAGATCTCTGTTACGTCTTGGGCCTTAGCAGCCCTGTTCACGTTATCCACTTTGCTCCACTGGTTCACTAGCTGGTCAACAAGTGGCGCAAACCTGCTAAACTGGCTTCTTTCCCCTGACCAGTCTTTGAGGAATGCTCTTCCCTTCTCTCCTTTTACTTCTGGGAATGTATCCAGAAACGAGTTCGCTAGATAACTTACTTGGGCTTTCATATGTGATTCGGGATCTCCCCTTGCTCCCGTGACTACAAATATCAGGGGATCCACGTAGCGGTAAACCCATTTTCTGCCTTCGGTTTCGACTACTGATAGTTTTTCTCCTTCCAACTCAGCTTCTGAGAAACTGGTGAGGGCTGAAAGGAAACCTGAGATCAAATCAGCCTCCTTAGGCTCTCTTCCGTAGGACCGGTGGAAAAGGCTGCGACCACTGACTTTCTCGATCACCCAAACGTTACGAATCAATTAATGGACCTCCAGAACTAGGAAGAATGAAGTTGTCCCAACAATGGATTTGAGTTGAACTTCGTTTAAATGTTAGGTGCTTCTGGTCTCCGGTTTAAACGGTAATTGAGAACTTCTCAAAAAGATGGGAATGTGAAGCGGTGGGTCGACTTATTTTATCTCTCGAGAACTTCTCCGAAAGCCTCACCGACGAGTTTCCATGCTAAGTCTGGCTTTGTGCAACTTATAGTTGTACCCTTGTTTGCCCTGTAGGACCAGCAGAATATGCTGTCAACTTTCTTTCCACCGACTTCGAGCTCATCTATTAACCTGATTGTTTCCTTGACTTCTTCTGTTTTGGCTGCAGGGACAGCAAAGAGTTCAACCCATATCTGTGTCATCTTGCCGTGGTCTCTGGAGAGCTTCAGAGCCTTCTTTGTTACCTCTGTCACGTAAGGTCGCATCGCGGGCTTGCCAAAGACATATGGATATGGGTCCGTGCTCAGGACGTCGATCTCCTTCGCTGAGGCGATCTTTGACCAGTCCCCTATCCCGGATTCCTCTCCTCCGCCAGGGAGTAAGCAGGTGATCACCTTCTTGCTTGGGTCCATAGACTTGACTAAGCGCGCGGCTTCGAGCAGGAGCGCAACTAAGGAATCTTCTCTGAATCTAAGAACCTCACTGGTCAACTCCTTTGGCATTCTGTGACCGTATTTCTCCTTGAAGAGTTGCTGACACGTTGGACAGCGACACGTCCATTCCTTTGAGGACGGTACAGCGTAGTGAGGTTCATCTTGGAAAAGGTAGTCCCAAGTAAGGTCCCTGACAAATGCTTTTACCCAGGACAAGTAGTAATCTCTGAAGCCTGTGTTGATACATGCTGCAGCACATGATCTCCCGCTTTCTGCCATAGCCTGACGGCAATTCTCATGGTCCTGAAGGAAAGCTGAGATGGGTTCACCGCCGAAGACTTTTCCGAAGCCCCATAAGCTGACGTGAACTGTCAAGCCAAACTCATTCTTTGCGATTCGGGTGATCTCCTTGATGGAGGGCCACCAGTGTTCGCAGTCAAATTCGCTTATGGCAAGTTGGACGGCGTTGCAGTTGTGGGCAATCATCTCCTTGAAATCCTCTCTTGCATGGTCCGCCTGCGCACAACCGTAATATGAAACACCAGTCTCACGCACCAAAACAAATCAAAACCTCCTTTTTCTCAAGATCGGCCAACTCAATACACATAAGTGACATGTTCACATACTTGCACAACACAGTTTCCTGACCTGCGAGTATGGTTTCGACTATTGTCAGGCTCAGATTAAAGGTTTCGCCAGCTCCGATTTCGACGGAGGAAAGCTAGATATAGTACACGGCGAGTCTATACAGGGACAGTGTTTTAGTGGGCAAGATGTGATGCCAATGTCTTTTGAGGAGTTAATGAGAGAGGGTTTTATTTGTCTCGATAAGGAAGATTTTGGGAAAGCCATTAAGTTGTTCAAGAAAGCCGCTGAATTGGAGCCTTCAAACCCTGACACGTGGTTCTACTTAGCGGAAGCCTCCAAGGAAAAAGGAAAACTTGACGACGCCGCGAAGTACTTCAGAAAAGCGTTGGAAATCAATCCGGGCAATTCCATGGGATGGCTCGAGCTAGGCGACACGAATAGGCTAGCGGGAAACGTGGAAGGGGAGATCGAGTGCTTCAGGTCAGCGACAGAGGCTGATCCGAGTAATGAACTAACATGGTTTGCCTTGGGGGGCGCCTACGGCGAAGACGGACAACACGGCGAGGCTAGACAGTATTACGAAAAGGCGCTGAGTATCAATGAGAACTTCCCTGAGGCGTGGTACAATCTAGGAGTAGCGTATGGAATGGAGGAGCTACATGACAAGGAGAGTGAGTGCTACAGGAAAGCTCTCCAGATTAAACCCGACTACACCATGGCCTGGATGAACCTGGGAGTCGAGTACGGGAGACAACAACAACAACATGACAAAGAGATACTCTGCTACGAAGCAGTTCTCTCAATAGAGCCTAGGAACGCCAACGGATGGTACAATATTGGAATGGCTTACCTGAAAAAGGGGGAGGAAGCAAAAGCGCTCTATTGCCTTGAGGAGGCACACAGACTTGGCTCTTCGGAGGCGCGGCAGGAAGCCGGACAACTCCGCTACAAGAGAGTTGTCGCAGAAATAGTCGAGATAAAGCCCAGAACTCTTGAAGATTTGCAGTAGCAAGTTGTGGTTTCTGGATTGGGCGCTAAAGCTGAGATTTTTCTAGTAACAATTTAGTCCTTATATATCGTTCTTGGCTTTTTTCTATACGAGCCCAATAAGTAAGGCAATTATGGTAGTAAGTATGACAGACATAAATGCCCTCAGCAGAAGCACAAGGGAAGGATCAGCTTCTGATAGAGTTGCAGACTTGCGGGGGGAACACGTGGAAATGCGAGACTCGGTAGCGGAGCCGCTGACAACTGAAAAGGCATTCAAGCTTGCTGTTGATCTACTACATGAAATGGGCTACAACTGTTTGAGTGAAGATAGAATCGATGACTTTACGGAAAGGATTGATGGAGTCTTTAGAAGACTGGATAACCTCGGTGATGGAAAGTCCTCTGGTTATCTTCGGATATTGTCGGTCTATCGTTCCGGTCAGAAGATTCATGTTGAGCTATACAATTTCTTGAAGGGGTTCCCCGCAGATGACGTAGAGATGAAAGAAGTATCAGAGTGTTTGAAAAAGCTCTTTGAGGAAGAACAATCAGTAAAGTTAGATATTCATGAGTAGCACCTAGTAGAATATTACTTCCTGCAGTCTGCACCAGTTTCTTGGATCGCAGACTTCTCTTGATTTGTTATGCCTGCTTCTTCTTCGGTGGGAATATCGCTTTCCCAATTTCTCCTACTATCAACGGAAGGCAACCTGCTACTAGGACAACAGGCCAATCCGTAATTGCCAAGAAGTGGGTCTGAAATAGTATTTCGAAGACTGGCGTGTACAACACGACTAACTGGAGGACTATAGAAGTCAGTACCGCCAGATTCAGGTACTTGTTCTTGAAGAAGCCGATCTTGTGGAGCGTATACTTCTCAGACCTACACGTATACACAACGAACATTTCAAACATGACCATTATTGTAAAGGCCATTGTCATTGCCTGCAGGTACTGCGGGCTAGGGGATCCGACGCTGTCAAGTAGAGCTGGGTTGTACATGTAGAATACCGGCAGAATCGATATTGGCATCAAGGTGGCGATGCCGAAGATCATTGCTTTTATTCTACTTGTGAAAATGCTTTCCCTCGGGTCTCTTGGCGGTCTACTCATCACGTCTATATCAGGAGGATCTATTGCGAGGGCAAGTGCTGGGAACCCATCAGTCATGAGGTTCACCCATAGAAGCTGTAGCGCAATAAGTGGAAGCGGGAATCCCAAGAGGCTAGCTATGAAGAGTGTGAGAACCTCTCCAACGTTGCTTGAAAGCAAGTACATTAGGTACTTCTTGATGTTATCATATATTCCTCTGCCTTCCTCAACAGCGGAAACTATTGTTGCAAAGTTATCATCAGACAGAACCATGTCAGAGGCTTCCTTGGTCACATCGGTTCCCGTGATCCCCATGGCGACGCCGATGTCGGAATTTTTCAGCGCCGGTGCATCATTAACCCCATCTCCCGTCATTGCCACAACGTGCCCATGAGCTTTCAGAGCCTTAACTATTCTGAGCTTATGTTCTGGAGAGACCCGGGCATAAACCGACACATCATTTGCTATCTTGAACAGCTGCTTGTCGCTCATATTATCGAGCTCGGCGCCAGTTAATACCAAAGGATCTCTTCTTTCCTTAGATTGAGTCTTCTCAGGGTTCTTTTCATCAGTTGTATTGTGGGTTTGGTGAAGTAGCCCAAGTTCCTTTGCAACGGCTACGGCTGTGAGCTTGTGGTCTCCCGTGATCATGACGACTTTTATTCCTGCAGTTTCGCATTTTTCGATGGCTTCTTTGGCTTCAGGTCTCGGTGGGTCTATCATCCCTACGAGTCCAACGAATACCAAGTCCTTCTCAATATTTTCAGGGGTTATCCTGTCCTTGCGCAACTCTCTGAGGGTTGAGTAAGCTATGCCCAGAACACGAAGGGCTTTTGAGGCCATTAGCTCGTTTGCCTTATGGAATGATTCCTCAACTTTATCCATAAGTTTCTCTTCTTTGCCTCTATTCAGGTACCGTGTCGAGAGATTTAGGAGTATTTCTGGTGCCCCTTTCACGCATACGATGAAACCCCCTTCCTTCGAGGGATGAATGGTTGACATTCGCTTTCTCTCAGACTCAAACGGAACCTCACCCACCCGCTGGCACGTTGTGTCCAACTCTTCCTTGTTAATTCCCGCCTTGGCTGCAGCGACCAATATGGCTGCCTCAGTGAGGTCGCCCGTGGCACGCCAAGACTTATTTTCGTAAATAAGTTGCGAATCATTGCAAAGCGTTCCAACGGTGAGGAGTTTCATCAAGTCCTTGTCGCGACTTGGATCGATCTTCTTACCCTCGTACGAGAATTCGCCTTCCGGATCTATTCCAACTCCCGACACATCTGTGAACCCGTTTGCAGTAAAGATTCTACGTACGGTCATTTCATTCTTGGTTAATGTGCCAGTTTTATCCGAGCAGATTACAGTTG
>JAUQYT010000371.1 GCA_030587605.1 Candidatus Njordarchaeum guaymasense | reverse complement strand
CGCGCGCGCATTCTCCATAAATCGTTAATGCAACTTGAAATGAGTTTTATGGACAATAAAGGAAAGAGGAGGTGGAGGAATTGGCTGTTTTCTCAGTGGGTACCTATTTAGTCAAGCCAGAGAAGAGGAAAGAGTTCCTGTCATTCCAGAAGAGGTGGCTCAAATACATGAAAGATCACCCAGAGACTTTTGGAAAAGTGAAATCATGGAAACTCCTTAGACAATCTATTGGCGGCACATATGGTGGGTATGTCGAAATGTGGGAGTTTGACAACTTAACGGAGTATGCCAAGTCTAGGGAGAAATTCAATTCAGACAAAGGGTACGTAGAATTCAAAGAGGAGTGGCTCCGCCTTACAGAACACCCAAGAACTTGGAACATATGGGAAACCGTCATGTATATCAGAAGCACTTTCCCCTTTTCTCATAATACGAGGATCTCTCACAAATCGCTAATGCAGCTTGAATGACGATTGGTCAAGGTTCTTACACAAGTCATAAAAACTGAAGTAGCAGACCTTGTTTAAGGGTGTCTGGTTTGCTTGAAGGTAAACTTGTGAATTTGAGACGCATAGAGGAAGAGGACGTTGATTTCCTAGTTGGTCTTGGTGACGGAGATTTCTGGGCGGAATACAACAACCCTCCTCTTGGGCATATGTCAAAGTCAGAGTGGATGAAATGGTTTGACACTCCTTTTTCTAATTACCTAGAAAACTTGATTGATTGTCATCATAAGTTCATAATTCAGAAGAAGGACGGAACCAAAATAGGGTTTACTTGGCATTTTATCAATCAACCGTCTGGGCATATGGAAATTGCTTGTTTTTTGGTTCCTAGTGAAAGGGGGAAAGGTTACGGAGCAGAAGCGACTCAGCTAATGGTTGATAACCTGTTCATCTACAGAAACATCGTTCGCATACAAGCAACAGCGAATGTGGAGAACAAAGTGGCACAGAGAGTTTTGGAGAAAGTAGGCTTCAAAGCAGAAGGAACTATCCGAAAATTAAGCTTCGTGAGAGGAGAATGGAAAGATAAAACTCTCTACAGTATTCTCCTAGAAGAATGGAAAGAACCAAAAATACTAACGAAAACAACTTCAGAAACGTAGTCTTCATTGAGTACGAATACTAGGCTAGAATAGAATTTCTATTGTGTGTGGATAGAAATTCTATTTCCTTCCTTTCACATGTTTGGCAGATGATGCATGGGAATTCGCATGATGTTATGTTTGAATCGGACCATGTAGCACAAGTCATAAGAAAGTCAATGTGGAGTATTCTATTGTAGGCTGAAGGGGTTCATTTGGCATCTCTTGAACGCGGTCGTGTTCCTAGTCCTCGTCCTATTGCTGCAAGGGAAATTCCGCTCATCGACAGAGTTGAAGAAATGAATGTGTTGAAGGAAGCTGTTTACAAGGCAGTTCATGGCGAGGGGAGTCTTATTTTCATTCATGGTGAGGCTGGGATTGGAAAGACAAGATTGGTCAGGGAGCTTGGTGCTTACGTCCAATCACGTGGTGTACGAGTTCTATATGGTCGATGCCCAGCGCTGTTCAGAATGGATGGTGTCCCTCCTTACGTTCTCTGGAAAGAAGTCATCAAAGACTATCTTGAAACATGCTCTTCTGAGCAACTGTACAGAGTCATCGGCTACTACCCTGCTGAAGTCGCGAAACTGGTTCCAGAGCTTAGCCAGAAACTTAGAGCATTTCCCCAGTCTTTTCCGATAAGTCCTGAGCAAGAGCAAAACCGGCTCTTTGAGGCTGTTTCACAGTTCATCACAAACATCTCTCAAGAGACTCCTTTGCTAGTGGTTCTTGATGATTTACAATGGACAGATTCTTCGTCGCTTCTGCTCTTACACTATCTGGCTCGTGGCGCACAGAAAACACCACTACTTCTCGTGGGGGCCTACCGCAGTACTGACATTGATTCTAGACATCCATTGACTCCAGTCTTAACTGAATTGAAGAGAGAACGCTTGCCTCAGTCTGTTTCGTTGAAGCGAATGTCTTCAGAAGATATTTCCGAGATGATTAGGCAGATATTGAAGCAGGACGACATCCCGGCTGAATTTTGCAGGATGGTTTACGAGAAAACGAGGGGCAACCCGTTCTTTGCAGAGGAAGTTATAGAATCTCTGAAAGAGGAGGAGATAATCTACCGAGAAGGAGACAATTGGAAGTTCAAAGAGATCTCGAAGATTGAATTCCCTGAAAGTGTCAAGAATGTTGTGAAGGCAAGATTGAGTAGGTTGGACGATGAATGCCAGAATATTTTGACTTGGGCTTCCTTCATCGGAAACGATTTCACTTTGGAAGCAATGTCTGCACTCACAGGCATCGAAGAAAACAAACTGCTTGAATTGATGGACAGGATGCTCAAAACCGGGCTAATCAAAGAAAGGGAAGTTCGCGGAGAGGGAGTGTGTTCCTTTGCCGACATACTAGTCAGAGATGTTGTCTATGAAGAAGTCAGTCTCTTGAAGCGAAAGAAGCTTCACGGAGTCGTTGGATGCGCTCTGGAGAAAGTCTATGCTAAGACGATTGATGAACATCTCGGAGAACTTGCTTCTCACTTTCTTGAGAGCGGAGACAAAGACAAGGCACTTGACTACTTCTTGAAGGCTGGGGAAAAAGCTTCGAAGGTTTATGCGCACAGTGAGGCTGTCTCTTATTTCCAGTCTGCCCTCAGACTTCTTGAGGAGAAGGAAGGCGAATCTCAGGAAAAAGCCCGTGTTCACGAGAGGCTCGGCGACATCAAGAACACAATCGGGGAGTATGAAGTTTGCATGAAGTTTTGGAATGATGCACTGCTGGCGTGGGAACATCTACGTGAAGAAAAGGAGGTTTCAAGGCTTCATGTTAAAATGGGCAAGACTCTCTGGGAAAGAATGGGCAAGGCCGAAGAGGCAAAACAACATCATGACAAGGCTTTGAAGCTTTTGGAAGGCAGGCCTGAAAGCGTTGAATTGGCATGGTTGTATGAGGATATTGCAGAAAGAATATCGATGAGAGGTCATGAAGGACTAAATGAAGCCCGTTCATGGGCTGAGAAAGCTTTAGAACTGGCCAAGAAGCTGAACGATCAAAGGGCTATCGCACAATCATACTGCGTCTTTGGAGAAGTCTTAGGCTGGCTGGGAGACATAAACGCTTGGATTGCATACATGGAGAAGGCATTGAAAATAGCGCTTGACAACAATTTCGTGGAACAGGCAGTTTT
Organism: Candidatus Njordarchaeum guaymasense; assembly: GCA_030587605.1. Classification (GTDB taxonomy): domain Archaea; phylum Asgardarchaeota; class Njordarchaeia; order Njordarchaeales; family Njordarchaeaceae; genus Njordarchaeum; species Njordarchaeum guaymasense. Next base: position 2,389 of record JAUQYT010000371.1, on the reverse strand, counting down.
TGCCTACACTGACTTAGGTAGCTTGTATTCTTGGTGGCGCTATGAAACAAGCTTCAACCTTTACACGAAGGGTTTAGAGTTGGCAAAGAAAGTCGGAGACCTTTTCTGGGTGTCTTGGTTTGAAACCAATCTCGTAGAGACATATATAGGCTTGGGAGATATGGAGAAGGCAACTGCCACGGCAGAAGAGTCATTTGCTGTGGACAAGAAGACCAGCAACCGTTCTCACTTACCTCGCTCCATATTAGCACGTGGATGGATTCATCAGATAAAGGGCGAATGGGATAAGAGTGAACAACTCTACAACGAAGCTCTCACTATCTCCTGTGATCTTGACGACTATCAGGGAATAATGATGTCTAATGGGCATTTAGGGCGTCTGCATCTTGACAAAGGTGAATACACCAAAGCGACAGAATATTATGTCAAAAACGTGGAAATCGCTGAAAGACATGAGGTTGGGACGGCACGTGCATGGGCGAGTTTGTGGCTTCTCAATTCATGTATAGAGTCGAAAGAGTTGGAGAAGGCTAAGAAGCTGCTTGAATATGTGCATAAGTATGCTCTCGAGTCAAATGATGAACTGATGGTTAAGACAGAGAATCTTTATAGGGCGAAGTTGTTGCGTGCTGAGGGAAAATTGGATGAGTCTGTAGATCAGTTTGAAAGGAGTCTTAAGGAGTGGGAAGCTCTGAACGCACGGCGATGGGACGTCTACTGGTTCGCCAAAACGGTCCTCTATGAATATGCTCGAACGTATCTAGAACGGGATAAGGAAGGAGACAGAGAAAAAGCTCGCAGTCTCCTCAACGAGGCACTAGAGATTTTCCAGAAGTTGGGGGCCAACAAAGAAATAGAAATAACAATGAAGATAGTCGAGACTCTGCAGCATCCTACAATCCAAATCAGCCAAGAAACAATCAGTCCACGAAGTCATGAGCTCGCTGGAATGCAGAGCGGCATCACGGCTACGCCAACAGAATTGAAGGTTGGCGAGAGTCTTGAGTTGGAGATAGAAATCACCAACACACGCAAGGAAGGAATCATTTTGCTGACCAAGATAATAGAAATCATTCCAGAAGATTTCACAGTGGCGAGGAAACCTGAACCGTACCGAGTGGAAGGCAATTGCCTCAACTTAAAGGAGAAGCGGCTTGAACCTTCCAAAAAAGAAGAAGTGAAGCTCATTCTGACACCAAAGATTCGAGGCACGTTCCACATACAACCGAAAATAATATACCTTGACGAGAATGGCAAAGAGAAAACATGCGAACCAAAACCCATCAGCGTAACAGTCAAGGAACTCGGAATCAAAGGCTGGATCAAAGGAGAAAGATAACCAACAAACCAGTCTTACGGAATTCTTTGTGATCGTGTTGAAGTCTTTGAATGAATACGAACATCTCTGCCGGCACCAGTGGGCGACTTGCCCTAAACACCGTGATTTGTGTGTGCATAGAATAGAATTTCTGTCCCCAACCCAACAGAAATACACAGGTTTTCATGTGTACATTATAGTAGCACCGAATTCTTGACTCAGGCGCGCGCGTACAGGTTTTCGGATCGCTGCAAAACCTTAAACATTCTTTCAAGCTAGTTTTCTTGGGGACCAGAAGTGTTATGGAGAAGGTTGAGTGGGAGCGACTGATTAAGAACCTGACCGCTGAGGGTATACTTCGCTCAGACAGAGTGATTCGTGCCATGAGGTTGGTGTCGCGTGAGCCTTTCCTCCCAGAAAGAACGAGAGAATACTACGCTGTTGACTCGCCGCTTCCGATTGGTTCGGGTCAGACGGCTTCGGCGCCACACGGCTGGGCACATGCTTAGTCGGGCGAGACATGGTTTCAATCATGAACGAAGCCTTGGAGTTGGAAGTCGGCCACAAGGTCTTGGAGGTAGGCGCAGGCTCAGGATGGCACGCATCAACGATAGCCGAGATCGTAGCTCCCTCAGACGCCCCTAAAGAAAAGTGGGGTCACGTGTACACCGTTGAGATAATTCGCGAGCTGGCAGACTCTGCGCGGGCGAATGTTGAGAGGGCGGGTTACAGCGACCGCGTGACTATTATTCATGGTGATGGTTCAGAGGGTTACGCGCAGGAAGCGCCGTATGACCGTGTTCTGGTGACCGCTGCTGCCCCAGACATTCCTAAGCCTTTAACTGACCAGCTGAAAACTGATGGTCTCTTAATTATTCCTGTTGGGAGCGCCTATCTTTATCAGACGCTTGTACGTGTTAGAAAGAAGGATTCTGGTCTTGCTGAGGAAGACTTGGGCGGGGTAGCGTTTGTTCCCTTGACTGGCAAATATGGGCATGGTATGTTGCCATCATAGGAGAATGGTGATTTCGCAGTAACATTTATAAGCGTCGATTTAAATTTGATATTTGT
>JAUQYT010000359.1 GCA_030587605.1 Candidatus Njordarchaeum guaymasense | reverse complement strand
AGGTTCTTTGAATAGAGGAAAACCACTCCAGCCACAAATGAGAGAATGAAAGTATATGTCAAGGCTGGGATGTTGTTGAAGTATACCGTCACGTGGAGCACCATCCAAACAGTTGAGCTGATGAATAATGCTTGGAGTCTTCTGCCGGTCAGTATGAAAAACAGGTTTAGCAGGAATAGCGTGGAGAAAATCTCCTCTTCAACTGGGGCTATCAAAGCCTGATCTGTAAGAAAGGCCCCCGTCACGATTCGAGTTTCGTACGGTTCCACGCTAATCAAGATCAGAATCAGCGTGAACAGCAGCGCCGAGAACACCGAAACAGCTGCCACAAGCTCCTTCCTGTCACAAATGAACTTTGGAGTTACGTTTCTGCAGATGATCAGAGCGGCGATCAGCCCACTGAAGATGACTATGATTTGGAAACTGCTAGCTCCAAGAACAATGAACTGCAACAAGGCCATAACGATGTAAACGACTGCCAAGAAACCTAACTGGTATCCTGGTTCAACCGTTGAGGGAAGAGCTGCGTAATGGGAGTGAGTCCCCTCTTTCTTCTTTTCCATGAGGATCCCCCGACCGAGTCATGTTTGAAGGTTCTCAGAGAGATGACTTCCCCTCACCGCTGAGGAAGAGAAGGTGTCTCTCAGATAATAATAATTGCCCCCGATTATTGACGGTTTTGGGGTCAATCATGAAGGAAAAAGCATCACAAGTGCCAGCAAACGCGAAGAAAATGTAAATAATACAATGAAATGAAAAAGTTGTGGTTTTCTTGCGGAACTCGCGATCTATTTCGCGTAGAATTTATGAGCTGGGCAGCCGCGTAGGCATTTCCCGCAGAAGTCTCCACAGATTATTCCTCTGCTTTGCGCCATAAGGCTCCTGTCAAATTCGCTGGCGGCTCGGTGCGCCTCCAAGAAGTCGAGGACATCCAGTTTCTTCTCGCTGCGTGGTGGCAACTTTCTACATGTTCTCCCTCCAGAACCAGCTACAAGGCCATCTATGGCTATACCGCACCGAATCTTCTGAGACTTCGTATAGGTGTACTGTTTGTCGCCGATTTTCACGGTGAATGTCTCGTCCAGCGTTAGCGCTTCGGTTGGACACTCTCTAACGCACTTGTAGTCGCACTTCTCAGGTCGACACAGCTTTGGCCCGCTGTACATTGGGTCTGGTTCCAATGGCGCGTTTGTGATGATTGAGTTTAGGCGCACCCGCGGCCCAAATCTGGGAACAAGAACTAGTCCGCTGAAGCCAAATTCGCCGAGACCTGCGGCGACAGCAGCGTGTCGATGAGAGAAATCTGAGAGATATGGCGGGTAATCGTCCACCATTCTCTCCATGAATCTGTACTGGCTTATCCCCCAAGTTGGAGGAAACATTAGAGACTTGTATCCTCGGAACTCGAGCAGACGCTTAGCAGCTTGGTTTCCGATCCAAGCCATCTGAAAGTTCAGCAAGCCATATCCGTAGAAAAGGTATGGACCGACACTTTTGCCAGGTGTCTCAGAATCTCCCCACACATCTATTACTCCGTCTAGGATTTTCATGCTATAGGATACGACGGAAGTTGCGTCTTGCATGTAGTGTTGTGGGTGAGTTTCTTTGGGGCATTCGGTGAATCTGGAGACTGGAGCGACTCCCACAAGGTCCGCTCCTTGCTCGAGTAGAAACTTCTTGATCTCAGAAGTCAGACTGCGATCATAACCCATTTTGTTCTACCTGCCGAAAAGATTTGTCATCGGATACTGAGTGTGAAGTCTTTCTTCTAATATATCCCTTGTGAAGTGCGAGTCTCCTTCCGGTTCAACCAGGTCGCGAAATCCGCCGGCTAACACTTCCCATGGAATAGTCCATAAGATTCTCACTTCTTGGAAAGACTTGTGTGCTGGGCAATCACGGAGGCGATTTCCGCGCTCCCCCACGAATGATATCACTGCCCTCATTCAAGAGGATCTCTTGAAATACGTCCAGTGACCTGCTTGCTACATTAAACCGCTTCTCGCAAGTATAGTGCGACTGATACTCATTGTAGGTTTTTCTTGGAAGAAAGCGTGTGCTTCCGTTCTTCTTCGAAAGAATTTAAAAAACGGAGGGAGCGATAAGCGTGTACCATCACGTTTGCCTTGACGGTTACCGCCCTTTCAATTCCATGGTCCGCTGGTTTCACGGGGAATAGCGCTGCCTTTCCAGTGTGTTTTTAGGAGCAGAAACCATGCTCATCCGTATAGATGGTGGCGAGCAGTTTGCCGTTTGAACTGAAAATTTCTAACTCACACCTAGCAAGATTGCACTAGCTGTCAGCGAATATACAAATGAGCCAAGGGAAGCGTATGAAGACGTTCTCGCTCTCGATTATCTGCATGTACGTTGAGCCGTCAACTGTGTACGAGAAGATATAGGATTCACCGTTCTCGATGAATAAGTCGTTAGTGCGGAGAACAATAGCATTGCCGTCTGAATCCACTCCGTAGCCCCACGTCCATTCGAGGCCATAGTCTAGGCTGACCATGACGTATACGAGACCCGAGGATGGGACTACCCCCGTAACCTCTATATTGACAGTGGATTCGAAGCTGCCGGTATAGTCTCCCAGGGAGATTCCAGCGGCTCCATAAGGAGTTGTCGATGGTCCAGTTATTGCGAATTCCGAGGTAACCCTGCCGGAAGGTCTGAAGCGCCCGTAGTTGTCGATTGACACATAACTATAGACATTGACTGGGACGAAACCTCGGGTTACGAACGGATAGGGTATTGTAACTGTAAGATCAACCAAGTCTCCAGGTTTCCCAACATAGAAGACGTTATAGTAGACTTGCCAGGGATTGCTCACAACTAACATGTAGGTGTTTGCTGAGATCTGCACAAAGATGAGTGTAAACTGTTGGCCAATAGCCTGCTCATCCTCATCGAAGTAGCCCAGACAACTATCTGTGATTACGCTAAGAGGCAGCGCCAGATATTTGCCTATAATTGTACACGCCTTGTCAACGATAAATGGCGATGACAGTCCACTGACGCTCTTCAACCAGAACTGTTCGCCCAGTATAGAACTGGTCACTGGGTTACTATAGGAATAGGTTACCGTCTTCCCAGAGTCGACCCATTCAGGATATGGCAGATCGGCGAATGTCTTGGTTGTCGAATCTATGGTGAGGACTGATCCAGTTGCTGAACTGCTGAGTCCCGTTTGATCGAATGTGATCGCGTACTGCACAACATAGTTCGCTGTGACTGTCTTCGCCTTGTCCACAAACACAGTGGTTGACGTTTCTAATGGGTCCGCTATCTCATTCATGTCACCTGTCGTCCAACCAACGAATCGGTACCTCGACAAACCAGGGATGATGGCAATGTATTCTGCGGTCGATATGATGACACGGTTACCCTCATAGTACCACCCTGACCCTGATGGAGAATAGATGCCTAACGGACTCGTTTCTAAGGCCAAGTAATACTGGATCAAGTAATGGATCTCATAGTTCGCTGTTACTATCTTCGCCTTGTCCACAAACACAGTGGTTGACGTTTCTAAT
>JAUQYT010000227.1 GCA_030587605.1 Candidatus Njordarchaeum guaymasense | reverse complement strand
CGGTTGAGAAGCCTTTTGACTTGAGGGCGCTGGCTGATAGGCTCGAGAAGGTGTTTCCCACTCTGGTTAAGCTTTATGAGGACAAGGGGTTCATCTGGGTTATGGACAAGATCAAGGTCACGGAGAAAGGCGTGATTGAAGGCTCAGGACCAGCGGCTGAAAGGGTTCAGAAAGTCTACGACCAGTTCTTGAGTGAAGTAAAAGCCTAAATGTGCCAACGATAAGGCTCCTCTTTTCTTTTCTCTTCTGTTGGTTGAGGGACCAAGCCGAAGGATTCTAGAATCTCGCGTGTGGTTTCTGCTGCCACGTCGAGGCGGTTTGTGTCAACCTCTAGGTGAAGCATTTTGTTTATGGCGTTCAGTACTCCGCGTGCGGCTGAAGCGTCGGGGTTGAAGCCAGGTGTCTCGGCGAGGAGGCAGAATCCCCGTATGTTCCATAGTTTGCACAGGCCTACGAGGAGTCCGGCTATGCCGAAGATTTGGCCTTCGATGATTTCTGAGCCTAGGTCTATTGCCTCTTTCAGTGTTTGTGGGTCTGATGCGGCGGAGTAGAGTTTTGGTGGTTCGGTTATTTTTTCGTCTCTTCTTAGGCCGCCGAGTGTGATGATGTAGTGGCATCCTAGGTCTTGGGCGATGTCTAGGATTTTTCCGCAGAGTTCGTATTGTCCAAACGTGGTTAGGGCTTGGGTGTTTCCGTACAGGATGATGAGGTCGCGTTCTTTGTTGTTTCTGCCTCTGTGGTAGTAGAGTTCGGTTGTGGGGAATCTTGCCTTGCCCTCGCCCGCTGTCATGGCGAAGTCTTGAAAGCTCGACGAGCGAATCTCGGCGAAGAGTTTAGCCTTGAGTTCTTGGATTAGGTGAAGTGTGGCTATGTTGGCGACGAAGCCGATGCCAGGCAACCCCTCAACTAAGACTGGGTCTTTTAGAACGGGTTTTTCGTAGACTTGAACCGTGCACACCATGGTTTATTTTCCTTCTCACCTGAAACTGCACAATTAAGGTGCTTGGTGTGATATAAACTTCTAATTTTCATTGTCTTCATGCCGTCAAGAATTAACCGAGGCCATTCTACCTTGGATTTTCAACCCCTCTAATCATTTTCCTCTCCGAAGCTCAATGATTTTCTGTCCAGTTCTTATCCATTCAAAGACTTCTTTCTTAACCATGAATAGTGATATGACTGGGATGTCTTAGACTAAAGGTTGATAAATGATGCATAGAAATTCGCGCGATGTTTCGTTTGAATCCGACGCTGTAGCACAAATCATAAGAAAGTCAATGTTGAATATTCTATTGTAAGGTGAAGGGTCTATTTGGCATCTCTTGAACGTGGTCGCATCCCGAGTCCCCGTCCTGTCGCTGTGAAAGAGGTTCCGCTGGTCGATAGAATTGAAGAGATGAATGTGTTAAAGGAGGCTGTTTACAGGGCTGTTCACGGTGAGGGCGGTCTTGTTTTCGTTCATGGCGAGGCTGGGATTGGAAAGACAAGACTGATCAGAGAGCTTGGTGCTTATTCACAATCACGTGGAGTGCAAGTTCTGTATGGCAGATGTCCAGCACTGTTCAGGATGGATGGTGTTCCTCCCTTCATTCTCTGGAAGGAAGTAATCAAAGACTATTTGGAGACATGCACTTCTGAGCAATTGTACAGAGTTATCGGGTATTATCCAGCTGAGGTTGCGAAGCTTGTTCCAGAGCTTGGCCAGAAGCTCAGAACGATTTCTCAATCTTTTCCGATAAGTCCCGAGCAGGAGCAGAATAGGCTCTTCGAAGCTGTATCGCAGTTCATCACCAACATCTCCCAAGAGACTCCATTGCTAGTGATTCTTGACGATTTGCAGTGGACTGATCCATCTTCACTTCTACTATTGCACTATCTGGCTCGTGGCGCACAGAAAACATCACTGCTTCTCTTAGGAGCTTACCGCAGCACTGATATCGACGATAAGCATCCTCTTACTCCGGTCCTGGCTGAATTGAACAGAGAGCGGTTACCTCAGGAAATCCAACTGAAGCGAATGTCCTTCAGCGATGTTTCTGAGATGATCAAGAACATCTTGGAGCAAGAGGATGTTCCAGAAGAGTTCTGCAAACTAGTCTATGACAAAACGAGGGGCAACCCCTTCTTTGCCGAGGAAGTAGTGAAGTCTCTGAAGGAAGAGGGAAACATCTATCTGGAAGAGGGCAGGTGGAAGTTCAAAGAGATCTCGTCGATTGAGTTTCCGAAGAGTGTCAAGAATATCATAAAAGCGAGGTTCAGTAGGCTGGACGATGAATACCAGAATGTTTTGACCTTTGCCTCCTTTGTTGGAAACGACTTCACCTTAAAAGCAATGTGTGCGCTTACTGGTATTGAAGAGGACAAGCTTCTTGAGATAATGGATAGACTGATCAAAACAGGGTTTGTAAAGCACACAGTTATCCGAGGAGAAGACATTTGCTCCTTTGCCGACATCATTGTGAGAGATATAGTGTATGAAGAAGTTGGCCCTTTCAAGCGCAAGAAACTCCACGGCGTTGTTGGAACAGCCTTAGAGAAGGTGTATGCTGACAAGGTTGATGAGCATCTTGGGGAGTTAGCTTTACACTTTCTGGAGAGCGGAGACAAAGAGAAGGCGGTTGACTACTTTTTGAAAGCCGGGAAAAGGGCACAGAATGTGTATGCGCATAACGAGGCTGTCTCTTGTCTGCAGCACATTCTCGAGCTTTTTGAAGAGAAGGAAGGGAATCTTGAACAGAAGGCTAGTATAATGGAGAGGCTTGGCGACATCAAGGAGTTGATGGGGGAAACTAGCGCGTGCATGGAATGCTGGGATAGATCATTGACGTTGTGGAACCAGTTAGGGGATAAGAAAAACGTTGCTAGGCTTCACGTTAAAATGGCGTACACACTTTGGGATGAGATTGGTGACAAGGACAAGGCTTCTGAGCATCATCACTTGGCTTTGGAAAT
>JAUQYT010000226.1 GCA_030587605.1 Candidatus Njordarchaeum guaymasense | reverse complement strand
CACTGTCAAAATGTCGCCCATCGAGGAACCGATTTTCCCGTGACGTGTAAGACAGGTAGTAGAGGGCGGAACGCCGCATAATGGTCAAGAATTCGAACCGGGCTTGGATAGGCTTTCTCCAGTTTCCCCTTGGATTCGGTTCAAAATCGACCGGCCGCGCCAAGCTGTGGGGGATATTGATAGGATGGGGTTCCTGGTTTCCACGTGGAAGTCATGTAAAAGCCAGGCAAATGTCAGGCCATTAAAAGAGTAAGTGTGATTCGAATCATACTTCGTTCCATTTTATCACGAAGGTGCCATCTGTCCTTCTGAAAACTCTTACCTTCGAAACCAGCCTTGGATTCTCGCTTAATGCACCAGATCATGAACAGACTCCCAGAGGATTGATAACTATGCATGAAATCCGAATATCGCCAAGAAGATGTATAGGTACATGAGTGTTACAAGTACAAGAATAAGAGCCGTCCCAAAATCGAGTGATGAGGCCAGTCGCTTGTAGTCTCCTCGGCCTGTTCCCAAAGACCCTCTATGAAACCTGTCCCATATCTTCCCGACATACGGTCTGTGGTCATAATAGATCCGATGACGCATTTCTGGAATGCCGAGCTTGCTTTCGAGAGCCTTCAGCTCCTGATACTTCGTGACCACTGCTATAGCAAAGTAGCATTGTGACAACCACAATAGAGTTGTGACGATCAATGCAGGAAGTGTATGAGTAACTAGAGCTCTGGTTATGGTAAGATAGAGCGTAGTCAGCTGTGCCACAAACGATGCAATGGCGGCACCAACGTAGGCCAACATCTTCTTGAGTTGCGCGTCATACATAATACGCAGCAATTCCCATTCTGGAGGTTGTGTCAACCAGTGTCACCTTGGAATTGTAGACAGTTGTACTGAGGTTCATTTAAGATACTACTTAAGATACTATTCCAGTTGCGTATCGAAAACCAGACGTGTGCCTGCAATGAAAGTAACTAGGCAATGCAGCCTATTCGCCGGGGTGGTAGCGCTGTGTCTTTTCATTGTCTTATTTCTCTTCGGCAATGTGGCGCTGGCCACTGACTCTGAACTTGCTCTTTTGATGAATGCTGATAGAGGAACGGTCTTCACTACAATCATGGTCGTTGCATCGAGATTTGGGCGAGAATACTTCTGGATTGGCATTCTGGGGCTGATGTTGGTTTTTCGTGGCAGAGAGACGAAGCTTATGGCGCTGGAACTTGCCCTTCTCTTTGGCGTGGGGATCGTTGCTGGGGAGATGATGAAATATCTGGTCTACAAACCTAGACCATTCACGGTAATGATAGAAATAGTTACTCGCGTACCAAGAGACTATGACTCGTCTTTTCCTTCAGGACACGCGTTGATTGTCTCGATAGGCGCAGTCTTCTCTCTGCTGAGATTCAAGAAGAAGACCATCGCTTTGCTGCTAACAGTTGAAGCTGCAGTGGTCGCCTATTCCCGGGTGTACGTTGGTATGCACTTCCCTCTCGATGTATTAGCGAGCATCTCTCTCGGCTCATCAATAGTGCTACTCGAAGACCACGCTTTCGATAGATGGCTAAGGCCTCGCATTGTGAGAGCATTAACCGTTCATACCAAGCTTTCTTCGCTTTCCCAGCTCTCCGGAGGAACAAGGATTCATGCACGGGGTTCTGAAGGGACATCAGGCATTTCACGATACATTTCAGTCACAGCGTTGACTGCCACGGAAAAGATATTCTCCGACTCTCTCTGACTGTATGTCTTTTCCGGATGTTGCGTCTCGTTTCTTCTTTCTCTTATGAAATCGACGTAGCCCAAGAGACTCTTACTTATGTCAGGTCTTGCTTCAAGCTCTCCTATTATCTCACTCCAACCTTTACCAGTACTCTTCATTTGTGTCCTGAACTCGTAGTATTGTCTAAGTACTGATTCAACACCTCTTAGGGTTACCATCGCTGCGGCCGTCCATGAAGTAGCAATGAAGCATCTTGCTGCCTCTTGAAAATCATTCCGCGCAACTTTGGTCAGTTTCCGCCAGACAGAATCATCAATAAATGGGTTGGAATAGTTGGTGGCCGCCTTCATCAACGATTCTGTATTTAGCGAGATAGGCTTCGTAGGCTCGAAGGCAATTCTTGCGCCTACGCTCTTGAGAAGTAGCTCCATCCAGACTCGTGCGTCACCTTTCAGTTCCTGTTCTTCTCCATTTTGAAGACTTGCAGCACCAGACCCAAACTTCTTTTGCAGTCTATTTGCAGCAGCATACACTCTGCTGTAGACCTCGTCATCGAGGCGTTGTTCAAAGATCGCTTCGCTGAGTCTCTGTAGCTGCCTTATTATTCCCTCCTCGCCTGTGACCTGTCTCTCCTTCTCGTAGCAGACTCTTCCCAGAAGAATACCCGCCTCGACTATTCTTCGAAGATTGAGCACCTTAAGCTCAGGCATCACACTGACGTCCAGAGTATCATGGAACTTGGAAACTCATAAGGCTTCTTTGAATTCAAGGGTTTGAAGAACACATGATCAGCACGGTCAAGGAACCGTTTCTTCCTCGACGAGGGAAACGGGGTACAGCCATCAAGCAACCGCGTAATGCGCAAGAGTATGAAGGGGGCATGGAACGGTTTTTTCTAACCCAAGATTCGAATCTGACCGGCCGCACCGCATGTGGCACGCACAAATACTGTTTCTGACGATGACGGTTATGATGGGGGAAGAATCTCCTAAGACCCCTCTTTTCTTTCCTCTTCACTATTTTTACTCGATGCAAAGAAGCCTCCTGAAAAAGCGTATTGAATGCAATGTCCAGATCCAATCTGCATGAAGAAAGGATATATCAATTTGGGTGCCTGTTACAGGAAGTTGTTGGGGGCAATAGTAGTTGGATGTTCTCGGCCTTCTGAGACAGTACATTCGTGAAGACTTCCTTATTCTGTCAGTGATCTTAGGATACCTTGCCTGGGTTCTGTTCTTCTATACATCAGATGACAATCAGAAAGCAAGAAAGTACTGGCAGGATTACGAGTGGGGCGACAGATTACTTACCGGTGCTCTCATTGGAGTATTCCTGCTCTGGTTCTTTTCCTTTGGAGTAGCAACCGTCATCGGATTTGTCTGTGAGAAAGTGTTGATCCAGACCCCTGACTACACCCAGGCATGGGCTTGGTCAGCAATTTTGTTCTCACTTGCGCTTTGTGTGCTACGAATAGACTGTAACGGACCAATCCATGGTAATATCGGAAAATGGTGGAAGAAAAGGAAGAGACCATGCCTGCACATAGCCGAATTCGCATCGTACTCCTTTGTTCTATTATTCTTCAACGGGCTATGGTCCTTATCATACGGACGAGTTTCACCGTCGATGTCTTCTGTTTGGGCAGCCCTTCTTGGAGCTACAATCATATTCCTGCTCTTCACGGTTTATCCATTCGTTGTTTTTGTATGTCTTCTCGCCGGCGTTTCTCTTAAGAAGGTCATTCGCCTGGACTTCAAATCCAATTCTCCTAGGATTAAGCTTCCCTCAATTCACTCGATTAGAAGGTCTTTGCGACATGTCTGCAAAAGCGTCTTTGTTGCTCTTGTTAGTCTCGCATTCATTCTTGGAGATCAGTCATTCGGTCTGATTGCCTCATCACTGTCTCATGTGGAGATCGAAACGCGCACGGACTTCCTTGTTGTCGGGTCCATAGAGAACTATAGCGTGCTCCAACCCACAACTGCAACCTATTGGATTAGAATTCCAAGATTCCCCATCTTCAGGAATATGACAATCGATAACCCCAGTAACTATAGCTACACACATCAAAGAGAAGATCCGATCCTGCGGAACGGAATCTTCACTGAAAGTCGCAATGCGGCATGTGAGCCGCTTCTGGTCAAAGGAAAAGTCATTGCCTTCAATGTGATTCCTGATGTGGCCTCTGTCCAACCCTTGGATCTGATTTTCGTGGTTCTAAGATTCAGCAATAGAGCGACAGATGCCAAAGTAGGCATAACAATCCTGAGAGACAATAAGACGCGAATAGATGCGTCAATTGAGAGAAGAACAATCACGATTCGTCTTACCAATGGTGAGAACAAGACTGCATCGTTCGAGAGAATCTTGATCTGTAGCGTTCGACGGCCAATACTTTCGATTGAGAAATATGTTAACGGAACACTCGTTGAGAAACCGTCTCCTAGTGGAGAAGAGATTAGGCTATACTACTTCACCTGCTCGCCTAAAGTCACTTACGTAGTTACGCATGTCTTTGAGTACAGAATTCAGGGGTGACACAGATGGCTCGGTGGTTGGCAGTAGCATATGTTGTGGTCATCGTCTTGCTGGTGCCTCTATCTCTGTACCGTCTTACCTGTTACGATGCCTTGATGACCATTAACCTTGAACAAGTCTATGTGTCTCGCTCAGGGGGCAGAGTCTCGTGGATTGCCAATGTCACATTTAGCTTGACCAAATTCCAGCCCAAAATGGAGGACCGCATTCACAAGCAATGGTTGAGATCGGACTACGACGAGGAGCCGACCAACGCACTGTATTTCGATCTCAACATTCGTCTCAAAGGATGGAATACGAGGTATGAACATGTCTTCAAGAATGTATCATTCGACAGATCGGGGCAATACAGCGTCCAACTTTCACATCAAATAAGAAACTTGTCCCCAGGCCGATACAGCCTGACGCTGAGTAGACCAAACTACTTTCGATCGGGGATAGTAGATTCAGAAGACTGGACGATGGTCGTAGTGTTTTTCTAGATGGCCGTTGAAATTCGGCATAATGTCAAGAATTTCGATGTTGTACGAGCGCTCATGTTGCCTAGCGCGCTTTCCCCAAGGTCACTTGCTGAATGGACTCTACTCTCTCACCTGTTTGCGTGAGTGTCTATGACGTATCCGCTTCCACCATTGTCTTCTCGCCTTTCCTTACTCTAATCGGGCTCCCTTTCCTAATAGCCAGCGCCAGATCTCGGGCATCTTGCAAGTTAAGTCACTCTGAGATCTCTTCTATGAAGGTGCAATAGCTTCATCCTATATTAAACTGATTTCAGCAATCGGTAGGGTATCGCGTCGAGCACAGAGAGGGAGACTTACCTCCTTTTTCTTACAGCTTTGGTTTTCTCCTCAGTCTTTGAATATGCGTCCAAGATGGCGACGTATGATTTTTCGCAGGCAGCTAGTCCGCCGACTTTATCGTTTCCTTCAATCACAAAGTATTCGTTTGGCGAATGGGCTTTTCCACCATGTCCGAGCCCGCCGCCGACAAAGGGCAGGTACAGGGGCCCTTGATTGAATAGGCAGAGGGGTGCGCTTCCGCCCATGTGCGGCCAGATCTCGGGTTCATATCCGAAGCTACGATAAGCTTGTATCGCCGCCTGAACCAATGGCTCTTTGACGCTGGTCTTGGCCCAGCTGTAGCCAGCTTCCAGTCTCCGAATGAATATGTCTCTGTAGCCCATCTTGTCGAGATGCCTCCTGATCTTCGGCAACACTTCGCTGGGCTTCTGATTTGGGACTAGGCGCACATCCATCTTCACTGTCACCTTGTAAGGAAGAACGGTTTTGGTTCCAGGCCCAGTATACCCACCCCAAATCCCATCTACGTTCAGTGTCGTCGAGTACAGGTACTTCATGAGAAGTTTCTTGCCGTGCAGGTTGTCGATGAAACGATCCACTTTGATCATTTCCTTCACCGTTTCCTCATCAAATGTCTTAGCGAGCCTATTGACGAGTTGTAGATCCTCTTTGCTCGGAGGCTTAACATTCTCATACCATCTGTCAATCAGTATCTTGTTTCCGTCCTTCGAGGTCATCGTTGAGAGAGCGTGAATGATCCTCCAGACAGGACTATCAACCCAAGCCTTGTTGCTGCTGTGAACATCGTACTCCATAGGCCCCTTCTTCCAGAGCTTTCCGGAACACTCTAACTCGAAGTAGACTATGCCCTTCCAGCCTAACGTCATCCTCACTCTACCTTTCTGATCCTGTGTCGTACCGGGAAAGAAAACCGCAGTGGCGTCACTCAACCTCTCCTTGTATCTCTCCATGAATTGAGGGAGGTGAACGCTACCGAGTTCTTCCTCCCCTTCAGCCACAAACTTCAGATTGACTGGGAGCTCTTCACCAACCGCCTTGATGGACTCCATGGAGTTCAGGAAGGCTCGTAGAGGACCCTTGGTGTTTATCGCTCCACGGGCAACAATACACTTCCCAAACGGAGAGATATCGACAAGATTCGCCTCCAAAGGCGGCGAAACCCATTCCTCACCAGCCACAGGTTGAGTGTCGTACATCATGTAGACAATGACTGTTTTCTTGGCGCCTGCGTCATATTTCGCGTAGACTACGGGGTTCCCATCGGTCTGTGCGATCTCCGTTGATTCGCATCCCAGATCATGGAAATATCTCTCCAGTAGCTGAGCACATTCTTGGATGCCGTATTTTTCAGCGGAGATGCTTGGCTGCTTCAGGAGTTCTTGGATCTTCGCGATGTGGCTCTGTAGGTTCGAGTCGATATAGCTGTATACCTTCTCTAGGTCCATGGCGCTACACCCAATAATTCCAAGATGTTTGCGTCGTAGAGTCAGGCGAATTCGCCTAAATGCGTTTTCCTTCTATACACGCGAATGGACGATCGCCCCGGCCGCTCATGCCTCTTCCCGGAGCGGTTCTCTTGCGAACCAGGAGGGTAAGCCTACTCCAGGCGCATATACTCGCAAGCAGTGGAGCAAAGAAGATCGGTGAATGTAAAGGGCAAAGGAGAGAACATTGAGTAGAGCGGTGCTACAGGAACCCGAGTAGATGTCTAAGCGCCACGAAGCCAAGCAGTACCAGTACAGCTCCTATGATGACCAAGATGACTACCGCAACCAAGGCGATCAGAAGCGCCTTTCCCCATCCACAATCAAAGAAGCGCTTTATCAATGCTAACCAAAGTAGTACGACTATGATCAGGGCTATTATGCCCGAGAAAAGGTAGCCCAACACAGATTGGATCAACGTTCCTAAAGCAACGATCCATAGAGCGTCGGTGAACTTCGCCTTGTCTTTCCCTACAAGGGCTCGCCCTGCGAGCCACATCACTGGCCCAATGATGATGACATTCACAATCACGTGCAAAGCGAGTATATCCAGATTCACGACAGCCAAGCTTCTTCCCTAATCGTTAGTTCGCGAATTCCCATATAATTCTTACCCATTAGATCCCGGGCCTGAGACTCAGCATTTGTAGACAAATGCTCGAATATCGATGCCTAGGTCCAAACTTGCTAGAGGAATCTCCAAAGTCTCGCCCGGTTCAACCTTTTCAAAAAGAGAGCGCGCTCCGGAGAGAATTCTCTCAAGTTGTCTCTCCCTCTCTTTGAATGATTTGTCTGCTGACGAGTGTGAGATCTCGCTGAATATGATCGGGGCGATGAGTTTTGAACATGCCAACATCGCCCAGGCCACAGTTCTGATCTCCCACTGCGCTTCAGCTCCACATCGCAGCTTGAACACATGCAAGAGTTCTCGTGGATTCATTGAGACCGCAATGTTTGTCTTTGCTGCGTTTGGAAGATAGAACCTAGCATCTTCAATCCTTCTCCCGGACTTTGACTCCTCCGCATACCAAGAGGCCACGTTCTTCATCCCAGACAGAGTCTATTACGTTCTTCAGTGCATAGTATGCTTCTTTAGGCCTGTTGGAAGCGTCGATTATTCCACCTTCCGAAATAAAGGCGTACGTATCCTTTGCGCTCCACCATGAGATTCTATCAACGCATCTCTTCCCAAGAAGCATCGTGTAAAGACTGGTAATCCACTCTGCCTGCAATCGCTCAGACGGTCTATCATGCCAATAACCAATACCAGGTTCGAAGACCGCAGACGATGTTTCTATCTCAGGGATTTCAATGGGTTTTCCAAAGGAGGCATACCAGTCAATAACACGCGATATCGAGGAAAGATCTCTCGCGAAGTACGCTCCGCCATAGTACATGTGGAGGGCTATAGCGTCGAAGTCTATTCCTGCCCTCAACAATTCTTGAATGAACTCGAAGGGTACGTACGCATATGGCTTCTCATTTGCAATAGAGTACCTGTTTTTTGAGTGTTGTCCGTAGGGCTCAGTGAAGCTGATATTAATCCTTGCAGTAGGATCGGCTTTCCTAATGGCTCGTACAGCGGTTCTTGCTATCTCTATCATCTGAGGAAGAGTCAATTTAACATCGTTTGCCACCTCCATTTCGTTCAGTTCCCAACAATGGACAAAGCCTTTGCAGGACATGACGACATCGTAGACATGTGTGTACACGGACTGATTCAATTTTTGAAAGTCCATTTTGTAGACATAGTCGGGCAGGACATCAGGGGAGAACCATATGATCGCATGTCCCTTTAATGCGAATCCGCGTTCGGCGAGCAGTTTGGCTCCTTCAAAGCGTTTCTGATCATAGGAACCTGGGGTTGGTTCTGTCGCTTTCCAGTTGAGATGCAAAGTCAGGTAGTTTACTCTTGCTTTAGATAGCAGATCCAGTAGTGGGTTATCCAGTGAACCACGGTAAACAGATCCTGAAACATATGCTCCAAATAGAAAGTCGGTAGACGTTTGGCGTATCCTTACTCTTCCATCCTTGATTGGGTTTCCAGCTGAATCTAGGAGTCTAACGGTCACAGGCCTCTTTCGGTAACAATCTATGTTCTGCTTTGCCTTCTCAAGCTCCAACAGTTCCGATGCGTGAAGAGATTGGTTTAGAGCCTTGTCTGATAGTGAAGCGCAGTATTGCTGATCCAAGACTTGGCTTGATGCCTTGGAAAGAAGACTATTTGCGGCCTCCGACATCGTAATGAGGTTTTGCGAGAGCAAATATCCTTCATTCCTACACTTTCTTAACTCATCATTCAGGTAACGTGCCTGTGTCTTCGCGAGTTCGTAGTTCATAAGAAGAATCTGGACACCCGCTTGAGTGTCTATGACGTATCCGCTTCCACCATTGTCTGCGACGAGTATGATCTTTCCAAATCCCGAAACCTCCCAGAGTACGTTAATCACTCTACGTGTTCCCAATGGAATGAGTATGTTCGGCAAAGCCAGTTCATAGTCCCAGTCTCTAGCACGGCTGTAGTCGTCGTGGACAGCGTGATAAGCACTTGACGCGATAAGACCATGTTCATCAGTGGTGTAGGGTAGAAGCCCAATCCAGTCTTTATTGCGGATCAGTATGCCACTTTGGTCGTAGCAGTATAGAACTATGTTTCCAACTGGTTCGAGATCAAAATCAACCTGAAGCTCCGGAGCGCCTTGCCGGAGTATTCGCTTCCTTTGCGACATGAATCTGCGTGGGTAGACACCCAGAGTGGCAGAAGCGCTGGGAGAAGTCACTGTAACAACATACTCATCTGCCTCTGATACCTCCATACGAAAGAAACCATCTCGTCCTGTCGCTGTGCTACCAAGAGACTCATCTCTCGAACCATGGCGAATACCCACCCACGCGCCTTCAATAGGTACGCCGAGGTTGCTCCTTACAACTCCTTGAATCCACACATTTTGAGCTGGATCTGGGAACTCAAATGAGTGACTATTGCTCGCAACAATATTCAGCTCTAATGAAGACCTATCAGAAGGCAGTCCACCGTTCAGCCAAAGCCAGTTACGATTGAATGAATCGATACGTAAATACTGGTCTGCACCTAGAGCAATGAGAATTATCAATCCGCCTGCGAGAACCTTGTGGCTCATCGCGGTTCTTGGAAGATACCGTGCTAGCTACAAACTAGATAAGAGCTTGTGTCCTAGTTTGCTGATCTACAGGTAAACTGGTGCGCGAACCCCATCCTTCCGCACCATCCATTTCCCATAAGTCAAGGAATTAGAATCAACACGCGTGCGTAACAACCCCTACCCTGTTGGTCATGTATTTTCCCTGCCTCATCAACAACGAGCTGACCGAAACCCACAGAAGGAATCAAATCAACCCGGGTGAAAACAAGCCCCTCGATTGGTCATGTAGTCCACTGCATAGGTCATAGGTCTAACCAAACGAATCTACGACAAAACAAATCTTGGGGTTCTTGCTTCATGCAACAGGGGAAATCAATGATCGAAATTCAAGGAAGAACAACGGTTTCGGTAGAACAATACGCCGTAGTCCTTCGAAAGATGGAACTTGAACCATTTGTCAAGGTCAAACTGAATAGGGGGATAATGAAGAGATCAAGTTCGATTAGTTTCACAGAACTAGACGGAACAAAACGCGAATACTTCTTTGATGACCCCTACCTAGACTACCGTCTCACTATACACCTTGACAATAACGAATTCAAGGCAACGTTTCTTCACTTACTAGATGAAT
>JAUQYT010000208.1 GCA_030587605.1 Candidatus Njordarchaeum guaymasense | reverse complement strand
CCACTCTCTGTGTAAGAAGTGTTTGTTGCAGAATCTGTTTGATTGCCAAAACATAAGTTAGGTAACTTGCAATGATTCCCGACGCTAGCATTTGCGAAAAACCAACGAATATGCTTACCATTTCTGGGCTTATTTGGGGCATCTCTGTTTACCTGAAAACATACCTGAACTGAATACTAATAAGCCTTGCAACAATCCTTGAGGAGAAATCATAGAATTGAATCTATGCCCCGTTTTTACCGGTAAACTGGTGCGCGAATCCCACCCCCCGCACCATTTACCGAATCCCCGAAGCGTGCCTAGCGAAATTGGGCGTTTTGCGTTTTGGATGAGTAAGCGAGGCTACAAGGATACCACGATGCAGTCAGCGGCGCACCTACCGAATTCCTTATGGCGTTCTGAACAATAGTGAGTTCGGGGAGGAGGCCCTGTTCTCGATCAGCAGGGTTGCATTTGCTGTATCTCTGTGAGCAGACGGTGGAAGCTCCACATTGACAAGAACCAGGAGTATCCTGGAACCATTTTGCCTGTGAAAACAGAGCAACATGCTTTCTCTTGATGCACGCTTCCGAAGTGTGGTTAGATCGCAACGGAGTTCGGATGACTTTGAGGGAGGTGATTGTGATGGAGGAGGTTGAATTCCTTTCATCCGCGTTCCCGGCTGAGTCTCTTTGATTCAACTGCTTCATCAGATCTGGGAGAATTCTGAGAGTACGCTCCACAATCTAGATAGATTGATCCCTATGCGCAGATCTTTGTGAGCCAGACTAAGAAGGTCAAAGTCTGCTCATATTGTCTCATCGAATATGCTGCATTGCCGAGAAGGAATATTTGGTGATGACATGGATGGGACACTGGGAAGTGAAATTCGATGACCCTGAGCTGTAGCCAATTGGTCATTCGCCCCGATGATTCACCCGAAAGAAATAACTCCTTGCTGGCCCTTTGATATCAGCGGATAAGTGGGGCGAAGGTTAGGTTGCGTTGTTTTGTTCTGGCGCTAATGCTTATTGGAGTGATGGCTGCGAATCCTCTGATTGCAGGTTCTCGTGTTCCCTCGGAGCTTCCATTGCAATCGTCCACGGAGTCAACGATTTTCTTCGACGACTTCGAGTCTTATGCTGTGAACACATTTCCGTTGCAGGGCGGATGGGAGATCACTGATGGGGGACCCGACAGCAGTCCTCAGAACCACGTGATAACGGATTCCAAGGCATTCGCTGGGTCCAAGTCGCTCCAACTGATGGGGTCAGTGCTGAAAAGGTTCGCTACGACCGCGAGCATAATCGGATACGAATTCGCATTCTTAGGCTTCGTTGCAGGGGCATATTTCAAAGCCGCGCGCTACATGCTCACGGCTGTTGAATTCAAGGGCCAGGCTTTTGCTTTGGACCATGTTACACGTGTGTCCCTGGGAAGCTTCCAGCCACAGCAATGGCAGACTGTCAAAGCGGTTTTGGATAGGGCAAGCAACACTTACAATGTCTGGATAAATGGAGTACTGAAGGCGAGTTCGCTGCATACCGTTGGCGGCGAAACTGGCCAACTCGACTCACTGGAGTTATTGGGTGGCGGACTAGCCTCGGGTGGCGCGCGCGCACTAACCTGCATTGACAATGTCCGGGTGTTTGCGGTTTCTCCAGCTGGTTTCAGCATCGATCCAGCAATAATCGGTGCAATCTCCATCGTAGCGGCGGCGGTCATCGGTGCAACGATTGCTCTGCGAAAATCAAGGCTCAAGAAGGTGAAGGAAGCTCCTCCGACTACGACCGCAAAGGAAACCAAGTTCTGTATTTCATGCAGAACTGAACTTCCTCTCGACGCAAAGTTCTGTGACAATTGCGGAGCAAGCCAGGAGCGCGCCCGCAGCTGGAGTTAGGTTTCTCTTCTTGTAGAAGCACCGCATGCCAGACAGAATCTGCTTCCAGCTCTCAGAGGCTTTCCACACTTAAGACAGAGCTTTGGCTCAAGAATGGCTTTCTTTTCTTCGGACTCTTTTTGAATTTCAATTCTAGATGCAGCCTCTGAAACAATTTCGTCCAAGAATAGATGGTCGCCGTGACTGATCCCTGCTTTCTGAACTGTAAGAAGGTAGTGCTCTCTTCCAAATGAGCGATTTCCCAAGGCAAGTTTGTACCCACGGCTTTTGTCCATTTTCTGCCGGTCGACAATAGTCTCAATAATGGAGCCGATGGTGTGCCTTGGCTGAACTTCCATCCTGATGAGTCTGTTCGATTGCTTTTCCACAACCACGATTTCCAACGACAGTCTTGATAACCTGAGACAAGCCGACCATAAATACATTAGTGATTGAGTGAATCGGAACAGCAATGTAACAGGTGCCCGTGGAGGAAAGTGCAGACGAATCGTAATGGCAAGAAAAAGATTGAAGCGACAGCCAAAACTATGAGAGCTAGGATATCTCTGGTCTATCTCATGTAATAAGCTTAGCTTTCTGTAGACCTAAATCAAGAAGACGGAAGGCAACCTCGGCCTAAAGTGAATTTGCATATCTTCACTCCAAGAATCAAGACTGTTGCGCGCGCTAGAACTCAGTTCATGTTTTGATGCGGGGCGACTCCAGTACTGATTTGATCCTAGGACCTCTTTTTCTGAAGGTTATGAAGGCGATAAGCGCAATGACAGACGCACCAATGCCAATTGCGAGCCAAGGCAATGCTGGCTCTCTTCGAGCCATCGCGAGTACGTCTCCAGCAGGTGAGAGCTGCAGATCGTATTCGACGGTGTCACCTGAGGATACTCTCCCAGTCACTTGCCGCGCGCTACTGACATCTCTGCCGATACTAGCTGCATACAGACCATAGCCACCCACACCGGTACCAGTGATCCTAATTGTCAACTGACCAGACAATGCTGACAATACGGCATACTCGCCCTGTTCAAGCGCCGAAACGCTTCCTAGTGGCTTCATACCGGGCCAGCATATCTGATAACTTCGGCTCTCTGCAAGCAACCTTCCATTTGAGTCGTATACCGCGAATCGGACTGGGCTTTTGGTCATGATTGCCAAAGATTTCGTTGTACTCTTGGCAGGCTGTTCGAGTTTGTAGTAGGTTGTCAGGTCGATGTTCTTAAGAAATCCTTCTGTACTCTCAACCACCAATGGTCCTCCGAAATCGAACAGAAGTTCATAGGTCTTCTTTGCGTCAAATTCGATATCATTAAGATTCGCAGGGACTGGCGGTTTATCACGAATAGTCTGCCCTGGTATTTCGTCGAAGTAACCGTTCGTAGGATCCAGGAATTCCCATCTATCATTCAACCACACCTCCGGCCAGGCATGTGCGATTATTACTAGACCACCCTCCTCCTTATAGTAAGAAGATTCAAAAAGTGCGGCCAATGGTCTGACCTTCAGTCCCACAGCACGAGCCAGTCCACAAAAAAGGACCGTGTAAGTCTTGCAATCACCTTCGATGCTGCCTTTCGAAAGTATCTGCGCAAGAATCTCGTCGGCGCTTGGAGGAAGGACTACTCCTTCCTTGTAATCTATCTTTCCAGGTCCAGTCACGTAGCTGTAGATGACCTTGGCTTTCTCGATGTCAGGAGACGACGAATCCAAGCCCTGTTTGCGAAGCAAATCCGCTGCGAAACTGACAGTTGTGTCCTTTGTAGGTTGCGCTAAATCGTTTAGTGTTGGGAGAAGAAAGAGGAGGCCTAATCTGTAGATGGATATGGCAGTGTCTTTGAGGCCCTTATCGTGGATGTGCATTGTTGCAGTCTTTTTCTGATCTGTATCTTTTATTGAAAACGTAATGCTGGCAGACGCAATTGCACGTGTAAATATGAGCTTGAAACAAAGGCAAACTATGTCACGTGCGTCTATACGCACTTTTAGAAATGTCGGGAATATCGATATGTCGGGAGTGGTAGGTGAGGCTAGCACAGTAGCTTCTGTTGATGTGTCGCCCCAGTTAAGTACGCGCACCCAAGTGTATGATGATTCGGTTTCGAACTCCGTCTGTTTTCTTGTCAACCAGACAGTCAGGATCTCCACGTCGGGCTTATTGATCTTGATGTAATGATAACTCAGATGGACGTTTATCTGATATCCATTCACTCCTGGAGTCGTGCTATAGAGTGCTCCATAGACTTCAACATACGAATCCTTTTTGATGTCGCCTATGATCTGGCCTTGTCCGCTGACTGAGACCCAAGAGCGGTCATTCTTCTTGAGCGGACCTGAAAGACCGGGCAGAATCTCCCTGACAACCACCGCGTAGTCTCCCCCAGACACCTGAGTGACATCGCCGCGATACTTGACGTTCTTAGCAGGCGGTTTTTCTGTGACTGTAAACCAGGTTGTATCGGAATCCTCGGGAAGTGGCGGCACCAAGGACTCCATCTGTGCGGTGAATGTCAGCTTCCATTTACCGATATCACGACTTTGAAGAATGAGTGTTCGGGAATGCGTGCCTTGCGCAAGTCGGCCCGTTACAACATCGTATTTGTATGGCCCCTCAAAGTAGAGCGCGCTGCCGATGACCGGCGCACTGACAGAATAGTAGACAGTAAGCTGCTCGCCTTCTTGGTAGGTGCCGTCGGGAACATCTCTTCCCTGTCCTCCCCTGTCTGTCCAGACATCGACCACCAACAGTTTGTCCAATGCCTTGATGTAGTGATAGCTCTGATGGACGCCGTACCCGTACTCGCCGTAAACTTCTACGTATGAACCAACTTTGACATCGCCGATGACTTTGCCGTTTCTGTAGACAGGGATAATAACTGTGTCTCCCGCTTTGAACAGCTTTTTTGGATCGTTCAGAACTCTCCTTATTTTTATCGTATAGTCACCATAGCCGAATGCAAGAACATCTCCTTCGAACCTGTAATCAGCGTCTTGCGCTTTGAACCAAGCCTTGATCTGTCCTATGCCTTCGACATAGGCCTCTGTTGACTGTGAATAGAGATCTCTCATCTCTTCGACACGGCCGCCGTGTTCCCACCGAACGAAAACATAGCCGGACGGAGGCTTCGCGACTATGCTGTGCCATTTGTTCAGGTCTTTTAGCTCAAGCCTGACATACGCTGGTAGCTTGTACTCCACGCCACCAAAGACTATGGCTCCCATATTCTTCTTTGCATCGGTCGTCTCGCTCTCAAGGCCGACTACAATGAGACCTTGAGCCTGAGCGCTTTCTAAAGAGGCTATGATTGCACCATTTGAGAGCAAAATCAGGCATGCCAGAAGCATAGCTGCAGATGACGTAGAAATCTTCTGCAAGTCACGCCCGCCCCTTGCCTACTGAATGTCAGGCAAACACCGAATAAAGTCTTGCTGAAGGACTGATATAGAGTGTTCCAAACTGGAATTGAAGCCGGTCGCGCGCCTATGTGAAATCTGTATTTGATTCTTTCCTCGTTTGAGTGTGTGAGGGCAGGCGCCTATTCGCCGATCGTTGCGGCATTATGGCTTCGCATCCAGACCCCCCTCAATCGCGCTAACGTCCATCCGTGCGGGACAGCGCTTTCCCGAGGAATATCTAGGCCTGATCGTAATACAGGTGTCTGTTCTTCAATACGGCGTAGCAACACATCAGCAGTTTCCTTGCTGCGGCCACTATTGCTACCTGTCTTCCTCTTCGTTCCGCTATGCGATGGTAG
>JAUQYT010000198.1 GCA_030587605.1 Candidatus Njordarchaeum guaymasense | reverse complement strand
GACAGGGGAGGCAAACTACTTATTTGCATTAAGGGAGATCTTCGCGCCCCTGGCGGAAGAGTTTGAACCGGATCTGATAATCGCCAATGGCGGACGCGATGCCCATTTTGCTGATTCTCTGGGAAGACTCGGATTGACCGTCAATGGATTCTTTGAGATATCGCGGACAATACGCGAAGTATCAGAGAGAACATGTGGCGGCAATGCTGTCCTACTGCTGGGTAGCGGATACAACCCTACAGTCTTGCCTTACTGTTGGTACGCATTAGTGATGGGTTTTTTGGGGAAGGAAAACCTAGACGTTCAAGATCCGTACTCTTTTCCTCCTGATCCTTGGGAGAATCGGGAAAAAGTTGAAGATGTTTTGAAAGAACTAAAAAGAATTCTCGGTAAGTATTGGAGATGTTTCTAATCCGCTTGCTCTTTTGAGCACATCCAAAGTGACATCGGAAAAGAAATACGCTGGACCCTTTTCTGAAAACGGATTTAAATACCGAAAGCTAACGATTGGCAAAAAGGAGGGATACATGTCGTTTTCCAAGAAAAATTGGCAGCTGGAAGTATCCTATGGCTAATCGCTGGCTTAATCTCCGGATATGCTGTCAGAACGCAGGAGATAGACATCTTGCAATCCCAACTATCAGACCTTCAGATACAAATTGAAAAACTGGAAAACTTCGTGTCACCTCTGCGCTCCCTCGCTGAAGCTCATGGCATTCTAATTGGGGCAGCAGTAGACGCCAAGCAACTGAAGGAGGACGCTCAATATGCCGAGACGTTTAGCCGTGAATTCAACATCTTGACTCCCGAGAATCCCATGAAGTTCGAATCTGTGCAACCAAGCCGAAATGAGCCCGGGCGTGAACGCCTGCTCCGAAAACCAACTTGCATGAGAGGATGATATTTTCTTTCTTACGCTTTTGCAGCTCATGATCTCAGCATTGGCATTAGACCTCATAACTAATTGGATTCATGGGCTCCTCAGAAAGCATCTCAGCAAGAATAAGACAAGGAATCCTAACAGCTAAGAATTTGACGTGATTTCAAATTAGTGGGGGATTAAGACTTCTCATAACTGTGCTTGACAGAAGGCTTAAATCTCAAAATTCCTAAAACCCAGCTAGCTGTGAGGAGGCTTGTAATGGCAGGGGCGATGACCGTATGCCGGAAAGAACTCGCAGACCACCTGGGGAGTAAACGTTACATTGTGCTATTCGCTTTGATACTACTTTTGTCGACTTTGTCAGCGTATCAAGGCGCCGAGTTCATAGGAAATCAGGCCCAGGCAGGTTTCATAGCCATCTTCTGGGGTGCCCAATTCGGCTTCTCTTTCACATCATTGATGGTCTTCTTTGGTCCCATCATCGGCTTGGCCTTAGGCTTCGACACGATAAACAAGGAGAGAACAAGCGGAAGCCTCTCAACTCTTCTCTGTCAACCTATATACAGAGACTCTGTTATCAACGGCAAGTTCCTCGGAGGAGTCACGGCCCTCTCACTACTGGCAGTAAGCACAATCGGCATAATGTGTGGTGTAGCGATACCCGTTCTCGGGTTTGGTCCAGCAGTTGAAGATGTTTCAAGGATAGTCTTGTTCACATTGCTCACTGTGCTTTATCTAGCCTTCTGGCTTGGCTTAGGCCTTCTCTACTCAACCGTAACCAAGAAAACATCCACATCGATACTTATGTCTGTTGCCACATGGCTATTCTTCTCCATCGTGATCATCATCATAGCAGTCCTCGTAGCCAACACCCTTGCACCTATCCGGATACCTACAGGATGGGAGACAGGAAGATTTAATATAACCGAAATACTCGAGTCGCCGGAGTTTAGGGAATCCCTGCAAAGAAGATTTACTATTCAAATGAACATTCAGAGAATCTCGCCAGCCTACCTCTACAACGAAGCCAGCTCAGGAATACTCGGCATAACCACCGGGGGATTCGGGTTCATCGGGCCGGGAGCAGGAACTCCATTCCAACCTTTAGAGTTAACCCAGGGCCTTGCAGCAAGCTGGCCGCAAATCACAGCCATAGCCGTCGGCCTCGTCACATGCTTCGCCGCATCTTACATGCTGTTCCTACGCTTGGAAATCAGACCCGGTGGCTAATCTGGATCACAAAAAGAAAATGCAGTCTGTTGTTAAACCATCTTAATTGAAAACTTTCGAAGCAAAAGCTGAATAGAGATCAAAGGAGTGAAGAAGGTGATGAAAGGAATATCTAAACTTGTGTCATCCTCGTAACCGGAGCAGAAGCAAGCCAATCGATAGATCGCCTAGATTACTAAGAAATAACCTGGAGAATATCTTAAAAAGATTGATTATCGAGAAGATTTGGCTCCTCGCATATCAGAACTGGCTAAGAGCATTGAACGGATAGCCTTTCTCAAATCATTGACCACTGATTTCTTAGCAAAACCTCCTCTCGCAGGCGGACCATTATTTACATTTCTTTTTCAGATTCCCAGTTATTTTCCAGCGATAAACTTCAAGGACATCTCGACCGTCTTTAGAGTAATGAAGAGAAGCATAGGCGAGGGGTCTCTAAACTATCTAGAGAGAGCTCTTCATATTGAGCGGTCAACGCTTGATGAATGGA
>JAUQYT010000194.1 GCA_030587605.1 Candidatus Njordarchaeum guaymasense | reverse complement strand
TCAAATCGACCTGCATTCTCGAAGGCCTCTCTCCTGTAGGCAGCATTCGCCCCAACGAGATGTGACGGTGGGTTCTGGATTATTTCGATTGCTCTGGGAATCAGGTATGTCTTGTTCAGAGCCCTAAGCTCTCCCCCAACACAGCTCACATCAGGCCGATCAAACAACACCATCAGTTGACTAAGACAATTTGGAGCGGCGACACAATCGGCATCAATGAAGTAGAGTATGCTTCCGGTTGCCTCCTCCGTCCCCCTGTTCTTTGCGCGTGAATGCCCCACGTGATTAGTTTTGACTGTTCTAACTCTTCTATCATCCAGGAAGGATGCTATCCTCTTCGCTGACCCATCTGTTGATTCATCATCGACGATTATTAACTCAAGTTCCGGGTGATCCTGACGTAGAATTGAATCAATGCAGTCAGACACTGTTTTTTCCTTGTTGTATACAGTAGTCACAACAGAGATCACTAGTTGTCACCGTGAGTGGACTGTTTCCCTAAACCATCGATATCCGAGTCTGTTGGTGTCGGGCATAGCCAATTAACCTTTTTATTCTGCATGTTAAGCCTTTGGCGGAGTGTCCTGCCGGTTGAGCTTAGATGAGATTTTTATACAGTGGATCAGGCTTCCAGTCGCCTCTGTTTCATACTCAATCATTATTGTACATAGGTAGATGCATGGAGATGTGAGAAACCATGATGAAAGCCTTGCGCGGCCGCTTGCGGAGGAAAACGCCGTTCATCCTTGGTATGATGAGTGTCTACAATGAGCGTGACATAATAGAGTATACGATTCTTCACATGCGTGCTCAAGAGGTGCCGTTGATTGTTATAGACAACGGATCGACGGACGGAACTTTCAGGATTTTGGGCAGATATGTTGGAAAAGCAATAGTGGAACTCGCTAGACTGGAGACTGAGTTCTTCGAACTAGGGTTGCTCCTTAGAACCCTGTACAAGATGGCTCTGAAGCATAGGCCAAAGTGGCTCCTTATGGTTGACGCTGACGAGTTCCTTGAATCACCGTTTCCTTCCTTGAACCTTAGACAGGCCGTAGAACTTGAGAGCTCAAAAGGGTATAACTTGATACAGTTCAACAATTTTGAGTTTTGGCCAACTGAGAGGGACAAGGATATTTCGGAGCCGGATGTCAGGAAACGAATCAGGTACTACTCTTGGAATGATGATTGGCAGTTCAAATGCTTCAGGAACTATCCAGGAATCAACACTGATGAGATGGGCTCGCATCTTCCGATATTTCCGCGAGATGTGAAGGTGAAGCTTTCTCCACATAAATTCACTATGAGGCACTACGCGATTCGGTCATACGAGCAGGGGTTGAGAAAGGCCTTTGATGAAAGGTTGGCGCGCTATCCTGAGCATGAAAAAAAGAAGTGGGGGCTTCACAAATATGCAAAGTTCGGGAGAGAGGAACGCTATTTCATCATTGACTCTTCAACGTTGACAAGGTACGATGAGGATGGACGATGGGTGCTTGAGCGGAAGTTTGATGGCCATAGAGGCTATGGGTTTCCCAGTCTGACCTCCTCTGAGGAAGTTGAGAGGGAGATGGAGAAGCATAGAGGAACGATCGAGTCCAGATATCAGCAGGCTGACAGAACGATGAGTTACTTGCTTCTCTAAGGTCTGCCTGTCTGAGATATCCCCTTCTACAAGTAATGGTAGGCGTAGACCATTACTATTTCATCTGGTTGGGGATAACCGTCCTTGTAGCCGTCTCGCTCCAAGTCTACCCACCTGAAGATGTAGCAACACTTGTCCAAGTTGCTTATTTCGTCACGGTATCTTTCCTTGAAGTAGATTCCCGCCGCCCAAGTCCCCTTCCAACCGATTCCATACATTATGTATACTTTGTTCTGGTTGTTGTCGGTGAAGCTTTGGATCACGAATAGGTTCCTGTAGTTCTCATCCTCCTGTTTGGTCATGTAGGCGAGCAGAACAGGTTTCGATTCTTGAGTATACAATGTGTTCGTGAAGAACCCGTAAAGAATCGTCCCGTCCTTATCGGTTGCCACGTCGAAGTAGATAGGGGTTATGCCTGAAGCTTTTTCATAGTAGTATACGCAGTAGTTTACGGATCGTCCTCCCAGCAAGACGATGGTTTTGTTCGTTAGCTTTGGCTTCCCCCTGTTCAGAACGTTGTCCAGCCCTGTCTCGATCCACCTCTCGTCTGAGTCGAAGCCGAAATTCTGCGTCGCATTGGTTTTGCTGTATACCATACCGGCGGCTGCGGTGTCATAGGCTGCCATAGGGTTATTCATGGTTTTCATCCGGTTCGGGTCTGGGACAATGAAATAGACCTTGCCTTCGAGAGCCCAGACGACATTGGTCATGATGCTTTTCACAGGAATCAGTTTTTGAGCCTGGTCCGAGCTTCCCTCTTGGCTCAAGGACTTTGATGCAGGCATCGTCAGGACTAACAGCAGAAGAACACTGACCATGAACTTTCTGATAGGCCCGCCCATCACTTACACGCACATAGCATCAGGTCCGTCACTTTAATATAACTTCCTGAACGTTGTGTTTATATGTTTAACAATTGAGGTGGTCGGGCGGCTTGCCTGAAAGCATGAGGAAGAAGGTGGATAGGATCATATCCCTGCTGGAG
>JAUQYT010000179.1 GCA_030587605.1 Candidatus Njordarchaeum guaymasense | reverse complement strand
GGACCATTACGCGGCGTAAATGATGAAATCTCTCGACAAATGACGAGACAGAAACTCCAAGGCATGAAGAGGGCGGGGGCCAATTGCGTTGTCACGGTTTGTCCTTTCTGTTTTATACAGTTCGATTTGGGCCAGCTCGAAATCAAGAGAGTTTTGGGGGAGGAATACAATCTGCCTGTTTTCCATTTTGTGGAACTCCTAGGCTTAGCTTCTGGCTTGGAGATCAAGGATTGGAAGATGCATGACCATAAGATTCCAGTCAATCCTCTCTGTGAGAAACTACAGGGTCGTTAACCTTGGCAAACAATTCTGTTTTGGTAATAGGGGGAGGAATAGCGGGCATTCAGGCATCCTTGGAACTAGCCGATAAGGGATTCAAGGTATATCTGATAGAAAAATCGCCCAGCATCGGCGGAAGAATGGCACAGCTAGAGAAAGTATTTCCAGTCACTGACTGCTCCAGAGACTGTGTAGGCACTTGTTGGCTCTGTATTTTGATGCCAAGAATGATCGAATGCTACCGTCACCCAAACATTAGACTGCTCACATGCGCCGAAGTAAAAAAGGTCGAAGGGAAACTCAGAGACTTCACTGTAAATGTTGTGAAATATCCAAGATATGTAAAAGAAGACAGGTGCATCAATTGTGGTGTTTGCGTTGAAAAATGCCCAGTTTCTGTCCCGAACGAATTCGAGATGGGGCTTAAGGACAGAAAGGCGATCCATACTCCGTTTCCCCAGGCGATACCAGACATAGTATCTATTGACGCAGAAAATTGCCTACACTTCAAGGATGGTGGGTGCAGTATTTGTGAGGAGGTCTGCAAGGCGGAGGCGATTGATTATGAACAAGAGCCAGAGCAGCTGACGCTGAATGTTGGCGCAATCATAGTAGCCACAGGCTTCGACTTGTTTGACCCGTCTCAGATTCCCGCTTATGGTTACGCCAAATTTAAGAATGTAATTACAGCCATGGAACTGGAACGCATACTTTCCCCCTTCGGCCCCACCGAAGGCCGTCTACTGAGACCTTCCGACAGTAAGGAGCTGAGCTCTGTTGCCTTCATTTTATGTGTGGGCTCTAGAGACAGGAGGTTCTATTCCTACTGTTCCAGTATCTGCTGCAAATACTCCCTCAAGATGGCGGTCTCAATTAAGCAGCGAAACCCGAAGACTGAGGTCTATCTCTTTTATACGGATCTCCGAGCTTTCGGGAAAGGCTTCCAAGAGTTTGCAAATGAGGCTAAGAAGATATACGGTGTCAAATACATCCGAAGTAACCCAGGCGAACTCCTCGAAGATCCAGCAACAAAGGATTTGGAAATATGGTATGAAGACACCATGTCGGGAAGCCTACAAAGTCTGAGAGCCAACTTGGGGGTCCTCTGCAACGCCTGTATACCCCGTGAAGGCACAAGTGAACTGGCAAGGGTTTTGGGAATAGAACTCGACAACTTCGGGTTTATCAAACAGTTAGATGAGATCATCTACCCAGTTGACACGACCGTTCCAGGGATTTTTTCTGCTGGATACGCCCTTGGCCCAAGAACCGGAGACATTCCAGATTCTATCACTCAGGCGAGCGCCGCTGCGGAGAGAGCTTTTGAGGTTTTACGCGTGAAAAGGAAGGCATGACACCCATGAGTGAAGGAAACCGCATCGGAGTCTTCGTTTGTCATTGTGGAGTTAACATAGGAAGCGTAGTAGACATCCCAAGCGTGGTAAAATCTGCGAAAACCCTACCAGAAGTTGCCTACGTAGAGGAGAACATGTACCTATGCTCAGAGGCTGGGCTTGAAAGCATAAAGGACGCTATTACGAAACATAGGTTAAACAAGGTAGTCGTTGCAGCATGTACGCCTAGGACGCACGAAACGCTCTTGAAAGAGACGTGCCAAGAAGCGGGAATAAATCCTTATTTGCTTGAGATAGCGAACATTCGTGAGCAATGTTCGTGGGTGCACCAGGATGAACCGAAAAAGGCGACTGAAAAAGCAAAAAGCATCGTTAGGATGTCCGTAGAAAAAGTCCGTCTGCTCGAGCCTCTAGAAGAACTGGAAATGGACGTCAAAGATTCAGTTTTGGTAATTGGAGGCGGGGTCTCTGGGCTAACTTCAGCTCTGAGTTTGGCTGATCAGGATATCCGCGTGTTCTTAATAGAGAAGGAAGCAGACATTGGGGGAGTCGCTCGAACCCTCAATGAGGTATATCCCACTTTCCAAAAGGCGTCAGATGTGGTGGAACCGATTATCGATGCTGCCAAGGCACATAAGAACATCAAGATCTTCACATCAACAACTTTGAAAGACATAAAGGGCTTTGCTGGAGACTTTCACGTTACCGCCCTAAAAGAGGAAACTCCCCTAGAACTTGAGGTCGGAGCCGTAATCGTTGCTTGTGGTGCTTGGAACTATGAGCCAGCCAAGGGGATGTATCAATATGGGGCCCACAAGGGGGTGGTGACACATCTTGAATTGGAGAAGATGCTGAGAGAGGGCACTCTAGAGAAGCCAGAGAGAGTTGTTATGATACAGTGTGTCGGTTCAAGAACTGGGGAGTTGTGGGGGTACGAGATACCAAGTCTCGTTCAATCCGAAGCCGCTCGACTGCTTACGAAGTTGTTGGCGAAAAAGGAAGAGGGCTGGCCGCATTGCTCCAAGATTTGTTGTATGAACTCTGTAAAGAACGCAATTCTGATAAAAGAGTTGTATCCAGAGGCTGACGTTTGCATCCTCTATTCAGACCTAAGAACCTACAAGGGATACGAGGATTTCTACACAAAAGCACGAGACCACGAAGTAAGGTTCATAAAATACGAATTGGAAACAAAACCGAAGGTAACTCAACAACCTGACGGCAAACTGAGGGTCACAGTTTATGAACCCCTCGCTGGGCGCGAAATAGATTTTGTTTGCGACCTAGTTGTGTTGGCGACTCCACTGATTCCAAGCAAGGACGGAATACTTCTGTCACGACTGCTCAAGGTGCCCTTGGCCTCAGACGGCTTTTTCATGGAGGCCCATCCAAAGATAAAGCCTGTAGGCGCCCATTCTGAAGGAGTCTTCGTGGTGGGAACAGCTTCTGGACCTAGGGATATCCCAGAATCTATAGCATCAGCAAAAGCCGCTGCTGCCGAAGTTTCGACTTTCATATCCCAAGGGAAATTCAAAACAGAAGGAATTATAGCCACTGTAGATTCTGATCTCTGCATCGGATGTGGATTGTGTGAAGACCTCTGCCCCTACGGTGCAGCTAAGATTGAGGAGGCTAAGTCAATGATTATTGAGGCTTTGTGCAGAGGTTGCGGTATTTGCGCTGCAGAGTGT
>JAUQYT010000275.1 GCA_030587605.1 Candidatus Njordarchaeum guaymasense | reverse complement strand
GGTTTGGATCTCATTTGAGCTTCAAGGAATGCCCCTTGCAGATAGCGGACGTTCATTTTTCTAGGTGAAATGAGGTTTATCACGAACATGTTGTCAGATTGAGTAAATCTTCCATCTTGAAAGGCTCTGAATGCAGAGACAACTCGTTCAGCGTTTGCGAAATTTTCCAAGATGGCGACAAATACGTCATGGGTCGCATTGTCTTTCCTCGCCGATCGTTCCAGCAGCAGCAGGCTTGCCCTTATTGAAGCCGTGGTAGAGGAGTTCTCCGGTAGACTGACTATTGCTCTAATTGACGATCCTTTCATGGCGAACTCTCTCGCATCCAGAGTTGAATCAGAACTGAGAAAAGCATCGGGGAGCATTATTATCATCTTGCCGTTTTGTTTCAGAAAACGATAGGTACGTTCTAGAAACAGAGCCTCGCTACTCTGACTCTTTCTTGCAGCTCCCAATGAGAACTCATTCAGCCTTTGATCATCTATTCTCACGCCATATGGAGGGTCAACCGCAGCGTAGTCAAAGCTACCCTCTAAGACTGGGTTAAGAAAGCCGGAATCACTTGTGTTTTGTGGGCTGAGGCTGTCGTAGGTGATTATCTGTCCTGATAGTCCTGAAATCGCTAGGTTCATTCGTGCATATTGTGCGATATTGGCGTTGATCTCGATTCCTGTTACTTTGCAGCCTCGGCGTGCGGCCTCCAATATCAGGCCGCCGACTCCACAAGCTGGATCAATGAATGCGGATCCTCTTGATGGGTTTAGCAGGTCAATCATCAATTTGATAACGTCGCGTCGGGTGGAGAACTCCAGTCCTGGATGACCGAGTAGGTCAAAGATCGGGTACTTCGACCCGATTATCCCAATTCCCGAATCGCGTAGAGAGTATTTCTGCAGGATACTCACGCATCTTGAGAGAAGTTCATCGCCAAGATTTGGTGGCTCCGCCAGTATTGACGGATACTTTTCTCGCGCTTTCATGGCAAGGGCCTTGATCCTCGATGTCACATTCTCCGGGGGCTCATTATAGTGCGCCCTGAACAATCCGTCGCTTAGTGTCTCATCGTAGACTTTCAAAAGTAATAGCTTCGCAAGTTGTTTGGTCGTTTCGTCCCTCGAAAGGCCCTGTCTTAGGTAGATCCCGTCTCTAATATGGAGGATGACTTCTTGGAATTGAAGGGGACTCATCCTGACAAGATCTGCGTTCTTATGATATCCGAGATCTCCGAGATTCTTATTGTATTGTGGAATATCAGGTATAGACTCTAGTAGGCCCTCAGGTGAGATATGTGAGACCTTGTAACAGCGATCTATGAAACCATTCGTTGCAACTGCAAATTCTGCATTTGTCGCGCGAAGGTATCCTTGTAGCTGGTCAATAACTTCGGGAGGGTTTGTTTTTGCGCTCGTCTCGATGACTATGTAGGGCTTACCGTCCTTCAAGACAACAATGTCAATTCTGTATCTGGCCTTGCCAAACGCATATGGCACTCGTTCTTGGATGCAATCCCTCGGGTAATGATACTCATTCATTAGACGGTTGCTGTATACTCCAACAAGGTCATTTGGTTCCATCTGTTCTGTCACGTCTTGGGAATACGCGTTGTAAGAGAACGCGCGTTCCCCAAACTACCACATTTCACGACCGCTATATATAAGCTTTTCGACTGGACCATCACTCCAGCTCATCTTTTCACGAGTTGACAAAACGTTCTTTACGACCATCTCTTAAGAGCTCCACTTACGAATCTGGCACTCTCTTTCGGTAGAGCGTATATCGATTTGGCTCTCCCAAGGATTGCAGGTGCTGCGCCCTTGAGGCGTTCCTTGAAAAAACTGCGCCAAGGCATGACCTCGTCCCGCAGGTTCCTTAGCAGTGTTTCCGCGCTGGGTCTCCAAGGATTAAACCGCACATCATGATAGTCCACCAAGAAGTTCATTGTGATCTCAGCAGCCTCCCGATTCAAACCAACCACATTGAGGAGCCATTCTTTCCAGACTTCGAGCCCTTTGACTGTTCCTCCCTCGAAAGCTGCTTCTTTTGCGTGCAGTAGAAGCTTCGATCCGTAATTTACTTGATAGTGAAGGTCCAGATCGTAATGGTTGTCCAGTAATCCTTCGGAGAAGATAAGGGGCAGAGGACGTAAGGGTTCAGCGTTCCCCTCGCGGAGAACGATCTTGGAACGTCTGTGGACACATTGATTTCCGCAATCTGTCTCGGGCGACATCTTTCTGAATCCAAGTTGCTTCGCGAGAGCGACTTGCTTCATTAGGCTAATATCAGGATTCAGTTTGTCCTTCACAATTACACACCTACCCGATCTAGGATACAACAAGACAGTTTCTGCATCACCTTGAATTACACGAGGAGACAGTGTTGGAGCATCTTCCTCCACCCTCTCCTCGACAAGGTAGATTCCAAATGAGCTTGCAATCCCGTTGGAGACCTTGGCTTGAAACTCGTCAGTGTCTTTCTTCGTAAGCGAGTTCCTCATGTCGATTAGAATAGGTTCCTCGCGGCTCGACGTGAACGCAATGTAATGTGGACGTCTTGTGCATGCTAGGTCGGGGTGATGCCCTTCAGCCCTTCCGATGATCTTTATTTCGCCATATTCTTCTTTCAGTGCCTCGCGAATTTTCTCCACTCCTCTAAGTGACTCAGACACAGCTTGCTTCAGGTAATCGTTTAAGTTGATCTCTGGCAATGCTTCTGCAATTTGCGTCATGGCTGAGGTTTTCGAGACTCCACTAAATCCTGATTCTATCGCTTCTTCGGGTATGCGGTAGGATGTGTGAGGTCTTGTCGGCATCGCATTTAGTGCTTTGTAAGCGTTGATCGCCACAATCTTGGGGCACCGGAAATAGTCATAGAGATCTTTCCAAGACACGCTGTACAGGTTCGTCAATCTATTCAACCAACTTTTTCAAATGATCAACGAGAGACTCTACACGATTGAGTTTGAATATTCATGCG
Source organism: Candidatus Njordarchaeum guaymasense (assembly GCA_030587605.1). Taxonomy (GTDB): domain Archaea; phylum Asgardarchaeota; class Njordarchaeia; order Njordarchaeales; family Njordarchaeaceae; genus Njordarchaeum; species Njordarchaeum guaymasense. The sequence goes on along the minus strand of JAUQYT010000275.1, from coordinate 7,434 downwards.
AGTGCAAAATCACCGGGTTGATTAGCCATCGGTGGGGTATAACAAATCTACAATTTGTTATGCCCTGCCTCTCATACACGTGCAATGCTTTCATCCCAAATCGAAGGTCTAGACTTGTTGAAAATCCAGATTCATGAACTTTGATAGTCGTCTAATCTCTTCGAAGTCTTGCGTGGTGACCTTTGACCGTCTGCAATAGAGCGCATGAGCCTGGACAAGCGATCGCAACTGCTTGTGGAGTCTGAACCCCGTGCTGAAGGGTGTCCTCGCTATGGCAAGGTCTTGCACCCTCTCCGCTATCTTGGATGGAATCTCCACCCTCATTTGTCTACCAATGATGATTTCAATCATCTTGGACGGGAAGCCGTTTCTGATATGTTCATGGATCTTCAGTCTGGTTGATTCTGAATAGGAGAAGGAAACCGGGATGCACCTGCCAACGAAGCCAATGCTCTTCCAATGCTTTTCTCTAGCGAGGTATCCGCCCTTCGTTATGGCTGCTATGACACCGCATCTAACAGGTTGAGGGAACTCCTTTCGAGTGCCATAGAACATCACATTCTTCAAGCCTTCTTCCATTATAGAGTTCAGCATAGTCATGGTGTTCCTGGCAACTAACTTCTGATGAGCCAAGACTTTTAGCAGATCAGGTATTAGGACGTGTGTTTTCCCTTGTTGAACTTGTGGAGCAACTTCGTCGACTATCACGTGAGCTGAAAGATCATTAGCCCAGATGACAGGCCTTAGATTCATGAAGACTTCGAGAATCTGTGTCTTGCCAGTTTCCGTGTCTGCCATTAGCAACATCGATACTGGTCTAGCATTTTTCACTCTTCCAGTTAGAAGCGCAAGGTTCACCAGTTTGACGAGATCGTCCACTTCAATTAGCCGTGTTTGGATTCTCAGATATTATCACCACGGAGTGACTCGAACAGACCTACTCCGCCTACCTGGCAGTTGATAGAGTGTTGTCAGCCTGCTGCTGGGCTGTTCGAAGAGCTTGTTCCATCCGGTCAGGTGAGATCGTATCCTTGCTCGATTGAAGTCGACTCGACGAGCATCATCACCTAGCAAGAATTGAAGGCGATTCGCGAATTCCGGTTCGATTTGTGGTGTTATATGAATGTAGAAGTGAAGCCATTTGTGTTGGCTTTGGCACATTTTGATTGAGACAACTGTGATTCCATATCGCTCGCAGACGGCGATGGCTAGACATATGAAGTCTTTTATCCAATCCGCATCGACATGGATGTCCCTATCGATTTTTAGGACGCCTTCGGAATCCACGCTTGGAACGCCTCTTCTTCGAATGACTCAGCTCCCTTTGAGCAAGGGGAAATGCTGCCCATTGTTTGCCGCGATACAGCATGCTTCGACCTTCAATGCGAATTTTAGTCTCGCTTTTGGATGCAGCTTCTTCACGTTCAAACGCAACTCTAATCCTCTGTTTTGGAATCCAATGTTTGTAGTGGCGGTAGATCGCCTGCTGGAAATATGGTACGGCTCTTCTCGCCAAGTATCGGCGGACGTTCCTGATCTTGCCTGGTCGGGCAACGGTAAAATGCAATTCATGTTCTTTGGCACGTCGTGACGCCTTGTCGTACCACGCAGTGGCGACGGTCATACGGTAGGTTCGAAGATTCATATGTTACGCCAAGTTCAAAAATTGTTGAGAGAATGATGTATGGATGTTATTTCTCACGTTGACTCATTTGATCACGGGTTTAATGGTTCGTCTGCCGTCAGGTCCAATTGTTATGTCGACCTTTCGTTTTATCCACAGGTTTGTCTCTTTGCCGAAAGCCTGCATTAGTCGAGCGAGGTTGGATTGGTCGCTGACCTCAGTTGAATAGGGTAGAAAGAGAGTCTTCTCCTGGTCGGCGTCATCGTTGACTGTCAATACGAGCGCTGCGCCATACCGCGTCGTCTGCGGACCTGTGACCGACTTGATAGTATATTGACCGTCTTCTTTCACTTGTTGAGCAGAACGTCGGATCTTGGTTTCAAGTTTCAATAGTTTTCACCTCCGTTTGCTTTAACTTAGACCAGAAGATCCAGCTTTTCGAGGTCTTTGTGCCTCGGATCTTACCATCGATTCGGAGCTCCAAACAATGCTTCAGCGCCGTCTGCCAGTTGCCGATGCGGCAAGCTCCGCGTATTTTTTCGACATCCATAGGTTGCGTTGACTTCTCAAGGACTTGCATAATGGCCTGTTTATACTCAAGGGTTCGCAATGACATCACGGAGGACTGAAAGGGAATCTTTAATATATAAGTAAGTTAGGAAAACTTACCTAGGTAAGGAAGGTGCGCTCGCCATCTTGGCGCCAAAAGGTTTGGCGTCTACGTTACCGTCGAAATATCCTGTTAAGAATCCTTGAGACAGGGGGTTCAACCTTCACTGACTTGCTAGGGCATATTGCCTGTTCGAAGCCTGTCATGAGTAGCTATCTCAAACAATTGAAGAAAGAGGGGCTGATAACTCGAAGGGAAGGAAAAAGTGGACGGATAGAGTATCAACTCACTGAGCAAGGGCACAGCGCAGAGGCAGTGCGAAATCGGTCCATCTCAGCTATGTACGATGCTTTCAGACGTGTCATAGGGAACTATCCGCTGGCCAAAGGTATACTCGAGACAGCAGAATTAGCACGAAAAGACCCACTACTGGTTGAGGCTTTGCTCCAATTCGATCAACAACTCATGTTTCTATTTGACAGCGACTATTGGTCTCGTTGGTCTGCAAGGCATCCTGATAAGGATGAAGAGTCGCGAGTCTTGAAACAAGAACTCAACAAAAGACTTCCATCTGGTCTCGCTCCCACAGAGACGCGAGCATTCATCAAATGGCTTCAGCTGTTTCTGGATGCCTTGTACGATATCGTTACAACTGAAACTCAGGGAGTCAGATGAACGATGAATCCTCTTCATATTTCCGGCTATGGTGTAAGTTTAGAAATCTTGAATTGCGGTCTGAGCGAGAGTTAGCCACGGCCGAGATGAGAACAAGACTGCGTCACCTTTAAGGTTAAGATCTCGAAGGTTTCAGCCTTTTTCATGTTCTCCAGCGTCATTTTCGGCATGACGCTGTTTCAGATTCGGGTAAGCGTTGGATTAGTTTCACAGTATATAGATTAGTTTCGACAACCTCTGAACTCCACGTCTCTGAAAACCAAGGTATATTGTCAGCCGTGTCTGTGAAAATGGACGATGAGATCAGAGTCCGTAAGGCGAGGGAGAGGTAGAATTGAATCTGTTGCACCTGTCGGGGTATGGAGTGAAGCTAAGGGTCCGAAATCTAAGGTCCCGCTCAGATCTTGATGTCACCGATGGTCGTGGCGATTACGGAGAAGTACCTTCTCATTATACATTTCGACCTAGGAGAATACCGTATGATTCAATCATCATTGATGGTCATAGCGGCTATGTGTCGTTACAGGCGTTTCATTGGCTTTCACGAAACAAGGTTCCAGTCTTCATACTGAACTTTGATGGAAGCCTCATATCGTCTATTCTTCCACCTATGCCGGTTAAAGCAGATCTGAGATCTGCACAACTGGAAGCCTATAAAGATCCGCAAAAGAAGGATAGGATCGCCTATGAATTGGTGAAGGCGAAGATCCAACGGACCAACGATGTGTTGAGATGGCTTGGGGAAAGATACGACATAGAAAGACAATCTAGAAGAGCAAACGTTGAATCCCTAGCCTTGTCGAAAGCAAAGAACGTTGACGATATTAGAACGGTTGAGGGCAGAGTAGCGCAACAGTATTGGAAAGCAATTCAATCAATCATTCCAGAAACATTTGATTTTCAAAGTAGGATCATTAGAAGCCATCAGTACAATGCTTCTGATCCGGTTAACCTTTGTCTCAACTATGCCTACGGAGTTTTGGAAGGAGAGTGCCGGAAGGCAATTAATACCGTTGGGTTGGAACCATCGGTCGGTTTCCTGCATGAGTTCAGCGATTACCAGAGTAAGCAGTCTTTGGTGTATGATTTGCAGGAGCCTTACAGGTGGATTGGCGACCTAACTACTATAGAGGCGTTCGAATCCGGTTCCTTGGATATGAAGGACTTCTATTTTATGGGTGACGACTACCGCTACCGCATCGAGGTTGAAGCCAAGAAAAGGTTCCTAGGACTTCTCAGGGACCGCTTTAATTCTGGTGTCAAGTACAAGGGTAAGACTTGGAAGTGGGACACCGTTATCTTGAATAAGACGCAGGAGCTAGCCCGTTTTCTCGTAGGCAAATCTAGTTCTATCGATTTTATGGAGCCCACTCCAAGTTTAGTGAGACACGACGCCCAAGCGATACGCAAAAGGATTCTGGAGTTGTCGATGAAGGAAGCAAGAGAACTGGGCATTAGTAAAAGTACACTTCATGGCTTGCGTAAGCACGGACGAAGCGACAGGTCCTTCAAAGTCTATCAGAAGGTTGTTGACAGGCTGGGCACAAGATATCAGAAGACCTTGTTTCAGAAAACGATCTCAGCGGCTCTTGCAACCGTCCCAAGTCTCTAGGCCCGTTTCTAGTCTCTTTGTCTCTTTCGGCTGAGTAGCCATTTGTGAACAGACCGCAAAACAAAGAGGGGTCTTAGAGGATTCCTTCTCTAGCAACTTCTCTTACTTATTTGAGAATCTGGGTTGTTAGTTGCCTCGAATGTTCTTGGCCCATGGAACCAGAATATCCTCAACTATTTTCCTTATCTCGGGATTGAGATTCGATTTCGTTAGATGACGCCTCAAGAGTGAGCGTAGCACGGAGCCTCGGGGAATATTACATCCAGATTGTCCTAAGGCATTGCGAAGTTTCTGAGACTGATCACGGTATAAATCACGTGCGGTTGTCTCCTTGACGGGATCTTCGCTTTGCGCCTCCACGTAGACCTCTTCGGGAACGTAAAATTCGATCTCGCGCTTGGCCAACAAGCTCGCTGATTGGTCAGCTGTGACAAGAGCCTTGACGAAAGATTCAGCTTCTGGATCAGGGGGATCATTCGGTCCTGCATCCCTATCTCGGATCCAGTGGACGAAAGGTTGTGCACCAGCAACATTTGCGGTAGACAGGTCGCCTGTCGTGATGCCTGCGGCTGCCTTACCAGCGTATTGTACGACCCCAACGGCTAGACCAGCGAACTCCTGAGCGTAGAGTTCGTGTAGCACGTACTCGAAAAAGACAACATCATCTTGCCCTTCTACCATGAGACAAATATCATTTTGATAGAGATCACTTGGGCGTACTCCTAGGTCGCCAAAGATCGTATGTCGTAGTTTCGATGGTACCTGCACGATTGTACGACAGCCAGCTTCATTGCGTACCCGAAAGACCTCTATGTCAGCTGACGTGTTGAGAAAGACCGGAGAATGAGTTGCCATGAAGAATTGAAGATCCTGTTTCGTCGCTAGGTCGTTCAGGAAAGTTAAGAACCGACGCTGTAGCTCTGGATGCATTCCGTACTCAGGTTCGTCGATAAGAACGATGGAGGCTTTGGAGAGGGTGACTTTGATGAGGATATCCAAGAACCTCTTTAAGCCCATCCCACAGTAAAGAATGTCAAGTACCCGGCCACTTTCCCTGTAATTGAGAGTTGCTAGGAGGTCTTCTGTGCGGTCGCTTGCGATTTCTTCTAATTCTGGGAAAAATCTGCGCACCTGCTCTATTAGATTGTCAAAGTCTCTCTGAGTGAAACCGCGTTCGCCCTTCCTTGCATAGAACTGAACCGCTTGTAGGATGTCAAGAGCGTTGATGTTCGTATAGTTTCTGTTTTGGACAGAATCGATTACAATCTTGGGACTCACTGGCTGTCTATTCAGCAAGCCATACTCTGGATCTGGCACGATGAGTAGGGAATTGAATTCCTCTTTGGTAGCTCCACCTAAGTTCACAATCGGTTGACGACGGTTTTGGGCAGATATCTTGACTGTTTGACCCGCGGCAGTAGTGAAGGAAAGAGCGAAATCTCCGCGATCCCATGGGAACAGGTCTTCAATCTTGAGCTTAAGTTGAAAACGGCTCCAGTCATTCCAACGAAGGGCGAGCCCAGCCAAGTCTAGGGCGTGCAGCACAGTGCTCTTACCAGCGTTATTACGCCCCACGAATGCATTCAGTCGTCCCAAACCTTTCGCAGTGACATTCTCAAAGGCCTTGAAATACTGTATGGTAAATTCTTTAATCATATAAATGACCGCCCTGATGTTTGGCTTTATTGATTTTTCCAAGAAGATTAGCGTGTAATATAGCTTCAGCTTTTCTGGAGCGCCTTGTAATACAACATTTCAAAGCATTAGCCTTATCTAACGAAACTTCCCCCTGCAATGAAAGATTGTCATGGTAGACTGTAAACTTTCCTGACCCGAGTGCAGAATTCTCATAGCAGCGCAACGGGAGAGAAGGGAGCAATGTACGCTCACGGAGAGACTGCTTTAATTTCGATTTTGCGAGTGATAGCAAACATACTCGGAAGAGGAAAAGAGGGGTTGTTAGGGGATTCTTCCCCTAACAGTGGGCCAGGGGAGAAAGTGTGTGTGTCCCTTGGTGCGAGCATCGCAAGTTGAACCTTAGGATCTTGGTTATTGTGTGTGTGCTCACTATCTCTTGGTGCGACCGTCGTAATTTGAACTATTGATTCTTCTATTTTTTACCCGCTACCTAACCCGCACAAAGCATTGTTTGACAAGATTTAGTCTCTTTATCGCCGGAAAGTCATCAAGCAAGCTCAGGAGCCTGTTTCGCCCTGAAATTATCAGAGCCTGTTTTGCAAACGATTAAATAGCCAGAAACAGAAGTTATGTGAAATGTGAGTCTTTATGAGAAGGCTTTTCACGGCTTTGCTTGGAATTCTTTTTCTCTCTCTGCTGGTTTCGACCGTATCTGCCGGTTTTATTGTCTGGCCAAACTGGGATGAAGCTGCCAAGTATCCAGATCCGACAGGTGATGCAACCGAACCTGACCCAGGATTACGACCGCTAGAGGATATGACCATCTGTTATGTAACGTATGACAGCGAATACATTTACTTCAGAGCGGAGTTTGCAGGCGGCCATATGGGAGATAGAGTTCTCCTGATCTACCTAGACGTCGATCAAAACCAAGCCACTGGTGATAGCGGCACAGACGAAGATTTTCCGGGCTATAATCTACATGACTTGGGAGCCGAATGGAGAATTGTCGTTAACTCACTAGCTGAAGGTCTATGGAAATGGGACCCAGGGTTCAATGACTGGTTCCCCGCACTATCCCAAAATGCTTGGGACCAAGGCGATACCTACATAATGCTCAGGGCGAGGCTCTCAGACCTTGAGAACCCTCAATTTCCGATAAACATCCTCTTCATATCACATGTGACTGTAGACACAGACTGGAATCCAAATGCCGGACACCTTGAATATCCCCCCACAGCTCGCCCTGTAGGAGGCTTCCTCGTTCCAACGAAC
>JAUQYT010000115.1 GCA_030587605.1 Candidatus Njordarchaeum guaymasense | reverse complement strand
CTGCAGGGTCAGGTGAGATAGAACCGAATCCGCATTCGATACAAGAGGAGGAGGATGATGAGCAACTTGAATGTTTCCTTGGAGGCCTTTCTGACAAATGGACGCGGTTTGATACTTGCGTATGATCACGGCATAGAACACGGTCCAAGAGACTTTGATGAGAGATCCGTGGATCCATCCTTCATAATGGAGTTGGCTTCTAAAGGCGAGTTCAATGGAATAGTCTTCCAAAAAGGTATAGCGGAAGCATACTATGATGGTAGCGTACCTCTCATCGTCAAGCTCAACGCCAAGAGTGAGCTGGTTGAAGGGGAACCTGTTTCCCGCCAGATCTGCTCGGTGGAGGAAGCAGTTTCACTCGGCGCCAAAGCCATGGGGTACACAGTCTACCTTGGGAGCGCATATGAGAGCATCATGTTGCAGGAACTCGGAAAGATTGTAGAGGAATCGCACAAGAGAGATCTACCAGTCATGGCTTGGATGTATCCGCGAGGCGGTAAAATCAAAGTCGACACGTCGAAAGAGATTGTTGCATATGCGGCGCGGGCAGGGCTTGAGATTGGCGTTGATGCAGTCAAGATAAAGTATACGGGTGACGTGAAGTCCTTCCAGTGGGCTGTCAAGTGCGCCGGAAAAGCCAAGGTCTTCATGTCCGGTGGACCAAGAACTGAAACTGAAAAGGACTTCCTAAAGCAGGCTCGGGAAGTTATGGACGCAGGCGCAACAGGCATCGCTGTTGGAAGAAACGTTTGGCAAGCTAGCGACCCACTTCATATGGCAAATATGCTGAAGGCTATAGTCATCGAAAACAGTGGCGTAGAAGACGCCCTCGCAATTGAGTAGGTTACACTGATCCCTTGCGTTGACTTGTGAACCCTTGTCGGGTAAGTGTGAAGTTTCATCTACTTCTTGTTTGCACTGGGATTTCGCCCTTCTCTTTGATTAGATCTTCTATCTCTTTCTCAGTTGGCAACCCTGCCTTTGCGCCAGCCAGTTGTATCTTTATCGCCCCAGCTGCCAAGATTCTCTGAATTATACTCGGCTTGTCGAGCCCCTTGTGAAGGTAGTGCCATAGCGCTGCGCCAGATACATCCCCAGCGCCAACAGTGTTCCTAATCTGAACGCTATAAGTCCCATCCGCGACGTAGAATCTTTCCTCATCCACCGCGAGTATCCCTTCCTTGCCCCGTGTCACCAGAACAAACTCTGGACCCAACCCTTGGATTTTCCCTGCGGCTTTTTGGAGATCCTTGGTTCCAGCCAACAGTCTTGCTTCCGTGTCGTTCAGTGCAACTAGGGAGGCCTGTTTGGCTATCTCTATTGTTTCATCTAGTAGAGGGTTTATCATTGACATGCTTGGAGTGAAGAATAACTTGATATCATTCTCTCTTTCGATGTCCAAGATTTTCTCAAGCGCCTGATATGCATCCAAATTGGAGAAACTGCTAATCGTGTGCCACTCAGCATTTCTCAGGTAGTCTTCCTTTTCGTGAACATCTTTGACGTCGATTTCGTCTCCTATCCCGCGGTAGGTTAGTATACTCCTGTCTCTGGTCACCATGTCGGTTATGATTGCGCTTGCACCTGGCCCAATGAAGCCCTCCTTCGCCACCACTATCCCTTCTGCATTGACTCCAAATCTCTGCAGATCTTCCATGAACCACTTGGAAACATGGTCCATTCCCAACTTAGAGAAGTAACCTGTGTGGTATCGCCCAAGTTGGGAGACGCCGCACACAAGGTTTGCTGACGAGCCTCCAGTAGACCTCGTGAACTGCATGACGGCTTCTTTTCCACCGGACTCGACGCAGATATACTTCAGTTCATCGTGTTCGAATTCCTGAGTAATGTGGTGCTTGTGCTTCGTGTCGTACAGTAGGTCCTCGACAAGCACGCCAATCCCGATTAAGTGAAACTTCTTCACCTTATCCTCACCCATGATAATTCCACGAATTGGCCTCCAATACGGAGAGTCTATATTATAGACTGAACTTTTAAATCATTTTAGCCAATCAACCTAACCCCCGCTTCTCAGTGTATATTACTCTCCTTCTGGGGCCCAAGGGAAAACTCCTTCTTTCCAGATCAAGGTGCAAGGCTACTTCATGTGTCGTTGCACTTATTTCGTCAAGTTGATATACCTCCAAGATAAGATACATACTTGATCTAATGGTGAGGGGCAAAAGAGGGTAACGTTCGAATTGTTCAAGCCAAACGTGGAAAAAATGAGGGCGAAGAAAGACCTCAAAGGTCTAATCAAAGCGCTTGAGGACGACGACAAGGAAGTCCGAATGGGAGCAATACATGTCCTAGGCGGGATAGGACAGCCAGCGGTAGCACCCCTCATCGAAGCCCTGAAGGATGAGAGAAAACGTGTGCGGTGGGGCGCAGCAGACGCGCTTGCTGAGATAAAGGACCCCGCCGTAGAGCCCCTCATTGAAGTCCTCAGGGACGAAAGAAAGTACGTCCGGTGGGGAGCTATAAACGCACTCGGAAAAATAGGGAATCCACGAGCTGTAGAGCCACTAATCGAGTCTCTGAAGGATGAAGACAGACATGTTCGATTAGGGGCAATTAACGCCCTTGCAGAGATAAAAGATGTCAGAGCTGTGGAACCACTAATTCAAGCCATGAAAGACAGTGACAGGGTCATTGGAAAGGAGGCAGCCAAGGCTCTCGGGAAGATAGGTAACGTGAGAGCCGTAGGTCCCCTTATCGAGACTTTGAAGGACGCAGACAGCGGTCTTAGATGGGGAGCAGCGAAGGGTCTCGGAAGTATAGGCGACCCGAAAGCAGTGGATCCCCTGATCGCGACTTTGAAGGACGAAGATAGCGGAGTCAGGTCAGTGGCAGCATGGTCTCTTGGAAAGATGAAGGATTCAAAGGTGATGGACCCTCTCATAAGCGCTTTGAATGACAAGAATGAGGATGTCCGAATGGTGGCAGCGTGGGCTCTCGGAGAAATAGGTTATCTAAAAGCTCTAGAGCCCCTTATTCGAACACTGAAAGACAGAAACATGGATGTCCGAGTGTACGCTGCAATTGGTCTCGGGAAACTAGGAGACGTAAGGGCCGTAGATCACCTTACAGAGCTTCTGAAGGACAAGAACAAAGAGATTCGAGGAGTAGCAGCGTGGGCCCTAGGAGAGATACGGTATGCGAAAGCTGTGAAACCGCTCATTGAAGCGCTGAACGACAAGAGCAAGTACGTAAGAGAGAAAGCCGCTAGGGCACTTGGAAGAATAGCTGACTTCCGAGCCGTATACCCTCTCACCGAGGCGTTAGAGGACGAAGATGAAGATGTCCGAGTAGCAGCGAAGGAAGCATTGAAGAAGATCAGTGGCAGACAAAGTTAGTAACTACGGCACAACACAATCAAAGATTCTGCAATGCAGCTATTCTTTTCATAGTAGCTTATTGGTTAAAATGTGCACGCATGAGACCTGTGGTCCGGACCCGCCGATATTGTGCTGGAGACCGATTTCGGCGCCCTGAACCTGTCTGCTGCCTGCCTCGTTTCTGAGTTGAAGGAAAAGCTCTACTAGTTGTGCTGCGCCTGTAGCCCCGACAGGGTGCCCGTGGGACTTAAGCCCACCGCTTGGGTTGATCGGTTTACTGCCACCTATGTAGGGATTTCCCTCATCAATGAACTTGCCCCCCTCGCCTTTCTTGCAGAAGCCCAGATCCTCGTACGCGATCAGCTCAGTCCCTGTGAAACAGTCGTGGACCTCTGCAAAATTAATGTCCTCGGGTCCTAGGCCAGCCATCTTGTAAGCTTGCTGTGAGGCTTCGACTGTTGGAGCCATGGTTGTGAAGGATTCTCGCATGTTGATGTTTGCAGGGTTTGTTCCGAATCCAGATCCTTGGACGTAGACAGGGGAGTCAGTGTACTTCTTAGCCGAGTCGGTTCTGCAGATGATTAATGCTGCAGCGCCGTCCGTAACAGGGCAGCAATCAAGCAAACCGAAGGGCCATGCAACTAGCGGAGCCTTGAGAACTTGCTCAACCGTGACCTCGAACTTGAAGTGTGAGTAGGGATTCAAGGTGCCATGATGATGATTCTTAACAGCAATCTTCGCGAAATGTTCCCTCTTTGTACCAAACTCATGCATGTGTCTGCTGGCATACAAACCGAAGGCTGAAGGCATGGTTATCGCGTATTGCCAGAAGAGTTGGGGGCGTTGCTTGGCGACCTCGATCAACCCACCTGGATTATCATTCATCTTCTCACAGCCCACTGCAAGGGCTACATCGTAGACACCTGCTGCAACTGCGAAGCAAGCGTTCCGGAAAGTATCGCTACCAGTCGCACAAGCATTCTCAATCCTGGTTACCGGTATACCGAGCAGACCCAAGGGTTCGGCTAATGCGGAACCCGTTCTCGGACCATAAATCGTTCCATACCACGCCGCCTGTATCTCCTTCCTGGGGTCGATACCCTTGTCGACACTCTTCAAGCAACTCATGTAGGCTTCGCTCATCATGTCCTCGAAACTCTTATCGTAGAGTTCTCCGAATTTGATCATTCCTGCGCCTACGACGGCCACCTTATTCCTGATTGTCGTCATTTCGTTCTCAAGCCTCCACCTTGCTCCTTGTCACTGGTTCTGTTGAATCTTATAGGTCTGAATTTGAATCCGTAGTTGATGCGTCCATCTTGTTCCCCAATTCTGCGGAGTACGATCTCGACGGGCATATCCCACTTGATTTCGTTGGGTTCACATTCGGTGACGAAACCAACGAGGCGAGCTCCCTCGTCCGTGTCGACTACTGCCAAGGGAACTGGTGTTTCAATTCCAGAAGGCATTGCATGCGCAACTATGTAAGTGTGAATTGTTCCTCGTCGAGATATCTTCACTTCATCAAAGCTTTCTTGTGCGCCACAAAATGAACAGATCTTCCTTCTGGGGAAGTTGATCTTGCCGCACTTCTTGCATTTCGCCCCAATTAGCTGCGATATCTCTTCTGCCATTCTCCAAAATTCAGGTAACGCACTTGACATGTCACTGATCACCTCAACAAGTCGAACACCTTATTCAAACGCAGGTGAGTCTGGTAGTCTACATTCTTCTTGTTCTTCAAGTATTTCTCAACTTCACTAGTCTGTATCTTCTGTGCACCTTCCATTACCTTGATCTCGAAAGCGTCACTTCCACCATCGCCGTATGATACGGCTAGTATCCTTTCGTGAGGTTTTGATTTTTCAAGCGCTGCGGCCAAGGAGAGAAACATGGAAGCCGTTCCAGTGTCGCCTATGAATTGATTCAGTAGCCCAAGTGTAATCTGGCTCTCCTTGAAGCCTGTTGCTTTGGCTACGGCCGCGATCCTTCTTGGGTCAGGTTCCGTGATCACGACATGAGTATAGTCTTCTGGCTTGGATTTCTGAATCTCGAAAAGCTTTCTGATGGTTGTCGTAACGTGGTCTATGTAACCGAAGTCTCTGCTGAATCGTTCGATCCCGGTTCGTGGAAATGTCTCTCCTTCAGAGCGCCAGCGATCAGTGAATTCACTTGAGTAACTTGATGATGCTTCAATACTGGCTACTGATCTTTCTTCATCACCCGTGAATACGAATGCAGCCGCGCCTGCACCCATAAACTGCTCCGCAGTATCGCCTGGTCTCGCTAGAAGTTTATCGGAGGTCACGACCAACCCGTTGTGGGCTGAGCCTGCGCGAAGAGCATCGAGACATGCGAACATGGCAGAGGAACCAGCACGGGGAGAGCCGCGAAAATCCGCTATTCTAACAGAGTCTCTACACCCCAAAGCGGAAGAAAGAATCGATGAACATTGCTTCTCAATATAGGGGCTACTCAGGGTGGCAAAGAACACTGTATCAAGGTCACTGCCACTGAGATCAGCGTTTTTCAACGCGTTCAAGCTGGCTTCGACGCCCATTGTTAATGTGTCCTCATCATGGCAGGGCACAGTCTTCTCGTAGGAGCCACCAGACTCTCTTCCCCAGGCTTTTGCGACATCCGAAACCCTCACTCGGTACAAAGGAAGGTAAATTCCAAAACCAGCAATACCACAACTCACTGCACTTCACTCCCGTTGAGGAACCTAATCACGTTAATGTGTTAAACACACATCTACCATTTATACATATACCAATTAAAAGCAAGTTCTATCACATCTAATACCTATCGTAGACTACTTACCTTTAACGCGAAAGAAAATGATACGAATATCATTCGTTAGATCTATCTCATATAAAGAATCATTCAAGGAGGCGCTAGAAGTGTTCAAGTTTGACAAAGAACAGAAGATCTTCGATATCTCAGGTGTGAAGATAGGAGGACAGCCCGGCCAGCTTCCAACGGTAATGATTGGAAGCATCTTCTACTTCAAACAGAAGATCTTGAAGAATGACAAGACTGGCGAGTTCGACAAAGAACAGGCTGAGTACCTACTAAGAAAAGAGGACGAGATATCCAAGAAGACGGGTAACCCCCGGATAGTCGACGTTTGTGCTTCATCGGCTGAAGCCTTTCCAAGAATCATAGATTTCGTTGCAAAGACTATTGACGGACCGTTCACTTTGGATGGCATAACTGATGGGGTGAGAATTGCTGGGGCAAAATACGCTGGGGAATTAGGTCTCTCCAAACGGGTCGTTTACAACTCAATATCCCCAAACTTCACGGAGGATGAGATCACGGCAATTAAGGAAGCGAAAATAAAGTCAGCCATCCTGCTCGCGCTTAACACCAAGAACCCAACAGTAACCGGGAGAATCCAAGCTCTCGACGCGCTACTCCCCATCGCTCAGAGAGCAGGTATCCAAAACATACTAGTCGACACAACCAACATTGACATACCAGACCCAGGTCCAGTCAGCAAAGCCATCTACCTTGTAAAAGAGAAATACGGTCTTCCGGCAGGAGCCGGAACACATAACGCA
>JAUQYT010000091.1 GCA_030587605.1 Candidatus Njordarchaeum guaymasense | reverse complement strand
TGGCCTCTCCTAATTGCCGCAATCAATTTCTCGATGTCATTGCCATCCATGACCTTTATTCCATAAGGTCGGGCTTTCTCCTTAACCAATCCGAGTTCTCTGATCGGAGAAAAGATCACAGGTGCAATACGAACATTGCTCCCTTTGAACAGCTCTTCGTGAAGTCTCCTCTTGACTTCCCCGAGCCTATGCGTGTCCTCCTCGACCTTTGGCATACCTACAGTGCATCCTGCAAGAAGGATTGTATTACGATCGCTTGCGAATGCCAGAACATCAACACTATCCATCTCTATCTTTTCACCCTTCGCTTTCAACTTCTCATACTCATCCAGTCGCACTGGATTCAGTCCTGACAATGACAGCAACCAAGACACTCCGCGCCTGAACGCCGAATCCGGGTCTACCTTTCCTCTTATCTTGACTGAATGCGGATCGAGTACTTGTTTTCTCAATTCTTCTTCAGCACAGAAACGAGTAAACACTCGATAGAATGCAGCCTTCGGACTTGACTTTCTCTCCAGGCTAACATGTACGAACTGTTCCTCGCGGTCCATTTCTAGACCAGCAAAGATCAACCTGACATCAAAATAGTCGCTTGGAGCGCATGTAGGGATATCGTCGACAACCTTGAATGCCCTGAAGGATTCATTGCTCTTCTTCATCGATTTTATGTCGAGAAGAAACTGCCTACTGTCCTTGATCTCGTCCGTCTTCGTTATTCCTGTGCCAGGATACATACCCCGACCCTTCCATAGAAAGAGGTTCAAGCGAGACCCGGTCATCGCATAGTGCAAGGTTCCTCTTACTGATACTTTAGAGCCTTCTACGTCGATGTCATCAAGGACGGCATAAGCAGGCGCAGCAATCATGACATCGTTGCGTGTCGTAGAATCGTAGCGTACTTCCAGCCATTCCGCTACAGCAGCGATAGCATCCGGAAAGCCCAGGTCGCGAATATCCCGGATTTGGGCACTGAGAAGTTGCTGAGCGTCCGCTCGGGTAGTTAAGAAGCACTCGAACAGATTCCATCTGTCCGTCTTTCTGAAGTAACTCGAATGGGAAGTAAGGTAGCAACGCAATGAGTCAAGGTCTTTCTTGTCGTCAAATACGATCTTGATGCCGTCTATCAAGATATTTCCTACAGACAGCTGCGTTCGAATATGATCCCATTCGTCGATAGAAAATGCTTTCCTGAGTATCTTGAGCCGCTGAGTATCGACTGTTTTCAGTCGGCTTTCCTGCAACTTCTGTCGGGCTTTGAGCTCGCCCGTTGTCTCTTGTGAAAAACGGATTACCGTCAGTATGTTACGCCATTTTTCATCTTGTAAGCCGGTAGCTGCTCGCAGATCGATGCTCCTGTACACGTCCTTCATTTCGCGTAAGATGTCGCTGAGCAAAACGTCTGTCAAGTGGCTCACTACAATTTGACTGAGTCATAAGCATAAGATAAGTGTCACTGTGTGTCTCCTATTAATACGCGGCGTATCATATTCGGTATTCTCCAAAACAAGACAGGATGCTCTAGTAATAGACCGGAAGTCCTGCAAACAGCGGTTTCGCATTCGATTAGGATTGCAATAGAATTCAACGTTACTTCAGTAACTGTTCTTACAACCATTAAATGTCAGAAGACTTTTTGTAGAACTTCTAATCAAAGTACTTTAACAGAGCTTTTTAATGGGAAGATGGATGATGGAGAAGAATCCGCTTATTGAAAAAAGAAAGAACCTAATCAAAGAAATAGAAGCGGAACGAAAATCACGGGTGATTTGCTATTTCCTAGGCGACCGCCAGAGCCATCCCCCCGGTGAAGTGCCGAATCTTGCCACCTCGATAGCGCAGGATGCGATCAGACCATTCTATGAGCACTTAGAAGCGCTAGGACGCCAAGACAGAATAGACCTGTTCTTGTACAGTCGAGGTGGTGACACAGATGTTCCTTTGCGCTTGGTCCGCTTGATCAGGGAGTATTGTGACTGTTTCTCAGTCTTGATTCCCTTTAGGGCACATAGCGCTGCCACCATGATTTGTTTGGGAGCAGACGAAATAGTCATGGGAAAGCTGGGCGAGTTAAGTCCAGTTGATCCAACAACAGCAAACGTATTCAATCCTATTGATCCTCTCAATCCAGCTGGTAGATGGCCAATAAGCGTCGAGGATGTGACAGCTTATTTCTCTTTGGCGAGAGACATTGCCAAACTAAGCACTGAAGAAAGCACTCAAGGAGTTTTCAGAGCTCTGACTGACAAAATAAACCCTATTGCTCTGGGAAACGTGCATCGCATTTACAACCTCATTCGAATGCTCGTGCCAAACCTCTTGAGCCACCGCAGAAGATGGAAAACCTAATGTGGTCTCCGTATCGCCAATATGAGGATGATCTGAAACTTAACGTGCCCTTCAACCCCGCTCAAATTCTGCGTGGTCAACAAATAGCAACCTTTTCTGAAGAGACGGGAATCATTGAAAGTACGTCGCGAACTCACGCGTTCGTTCAAGGAGGGGAGATATTGCCACCTCCAACACTTCAGCAGATCCAGCAGTTTCTGGCAATCTTGCCTGCACAACTACTGGCTCAAATGCTTCAGCAGCTGATTCAACTGGCTCGAAGCCTTTCCATCTCTCCGCCCACGATAAAGTTTACATCGCAGCAATGGAAACAACTGTAATGAAGGAGATCGTATTGGGTAACTCGGCGAAACCGTTCGACATGGTAATCGTCCCAGACTACGAGACTAGAAGACTCTCCGCTGTCCACATTATTAGGGACGAGCTTATTCGCGTTGAACCTATCACTTCTGCAACAAGCAAGTATCCGGTCATGATC
>JAUQYT010000071.1 GCA_030587605.1 Candidatus Njordarchaeum guaymasense | reverse complement strand
TCCGTTGTTCTTCGTGACAGATCCTCATTTTGGGAAAGTTAGCGAGACAAGTAGATTGGATTGATATTGACCCAGTGTTGGCAGATGTAGGTGTTAACTGTAATGGGAAAGAAGCGTCAGAGTTTGCAGAGGCATCCTGTCAAATTGCCAAGTGCTTATAGATATCTGGTTTTGGGTCTGCTCTTGCCGATCTTCGTATTCGCTGGCATGATTATTGGTTATAACTACGGAGCAACTATCGGAGATTTCTATTCTGCAATCTTCGGTGCCCTAGGAAGCATGACTGGTATGATCGTAGCCAGTGTTGTAATTGTGAAGATAGCTCTCTTCTGGGATAAGCAAATATCTCGTTCAATCAAGAAATCAAGAGCGAAACGGACAGAAGGAATAAACTAGTGAGTGTTTGCCCGATCAGTCGGAACACTTTTGAATTGGTCCCTCGTCATGCAGTGGAACTCGGCGCGTATCTTCGTAAATAGGTGGTGCTGTCCTAGCTCATGAATAGGTAACTTTGCAAAGTGTCAATAAGCCGATGTGGTTCTTCCGCGCCGTGGCGGAGAGGGGGCAGAGCGGAAGTCGACGTGGTTCTGGGCGGCTTTTTTTCTCCATCTTGGTTCGCTATATCCCTCACTCCCTGGAATGCTCAAAGGCAGATTCGCGAGATAGTAGCAAGGCAGGTTGTGGGTCTTTTTATCTCTAGGAACCAAACCTTGATTATGATGATCAATGGGTCAAAACCATTTAAGGCTCAGAGCAGCAAGTGTGGCAAGTAACTCGGAAAAGTTCTACCACATTTTCACTGACCGAAATCTGGGGATTCTAACTGCGAAACAACAGAAAATCATATCTGAAACCAGAGTCGCCCAAGCAGGCATTGGAGGAAACTCAGATGTGATTCTCACAATGGCTCAGCTGGGTTTCCAACATTTCACAGTAGCAGACCCGGATATCTATGAGTTGTCCAACTTCAACAGACAGATGGGCGCCGACCTCACGTCACTCGGAAAGAAGAAGGTACATCACATACGGGATCTTCTTCATATGATCAACCCATGGGCGGAGGTTAGGGTTTTACCTGAAGGAGTCACCGAGGAAAACCTCAACTCCTTCTTGGAGAACGCGCAGATCGTGATTGAAGCTATAGATAGCCAAGCCGCCCACATGAAAAACAGATTGGTCGATACGGCATTAGAGAGAGGGATGCCTGTGTTCACATGTCCTTCTCCTGGATGGGGTGCAGTTCTCTTGTTTTTTGACCCAGAAGGTAGCCCCTCAATGACAGAGCTGGTGGGAGTTCCCCCTTCTGAGAGATTTCTCAGGTACACGCGCGATGATCTGGGTTTTAGATGGGCTCTCTATTTTGCTCGGATGAACTACCTGTTCCTACTTCGCGGTAACGGGCTCCCTGAAGGGGTGATACCTGAACTCTACACTTCACGCAGCGCTACCCCTGTTATATCGCCAGCTTGCAGACTCAGGGCGGCACTGGTATCGTCAACGATCCTGAAGTGGCTGTTCCGCCAAGAGAACCTACCTTGCGCCCCAAGTGTAGTCCACTACGACCTATTCTCGAACACGGTCGCAATCATCAAGAGAACCATGCAGGAGTACAAGCGCGGCCTAGAACATGCAGAACAAGTATTCATTGATACATGGGAACCATATTTCAGCAGAGCCACGCAGCCATAGGCAGCGCAGCTGGCCTTATCAGAGTCACAGTGATTATCATTAGGATCGCCCTCTTCTGTGATAGGAAAATACTGCGTCAAACTAGGAAATCTAGGGCAAAGCGACAGTCAAAAATGAAATAGAAGACTTTTGAAGAAACGCTGGAATGCGCTCCGTGTTCACTATCAGGGCATTGACATTATCACGTAACTTTATAAATAGGTAGAGATCACTATTTCTCCAAGTCACCGCCAATCTTGGAGAATTCAGAGGAGGCAACTTGCGAAAATTGTACGTGAGCATGCCAAGGAGATACGCTTACCTCAACGCGAAAATAAGAGCTTTGATCTCAAAGATGCTAAGCGCTGGGGATTACGAGAAGATTCTACAGACAGATACTTTTGAGGAAAGCGTTAGGTTGCTCAGCACAACCTCGACGGGCAGCGAACTTGCAGAGCTACTAACTAAGGCAAAAGTAGATCTAGTTGAAGTTGACCAAGCTCTAACGAGTGTTTTCGTGAAAGCATTCAGGTTGATCTCAGGATACGCGCCTAGCAAGGCTAGGCAGTTCCTGGAGACGTATCTGAGGAAGATTGACATAGACGGCTTGAAAACATGCATCCGGGCCGTCCACAACAGGATGCGAAAGGATGAAGCCCTCAAGTTCGTTATTTCGACATCAGCGAAGACTAGGGACGAATTGGGTAGACTCCTAGAAGCGCAATCAGTAGCTCAGCTTGTTGAAGAAGTGCGAGACAAGTCCCTTAAAGAAGCGCTTGAGAAAGCGCTTCCCTTGTATGAATCCACCGGCTCAACGGTTCCTCTCGAGTCTTCCCTTGACAAGGTCCTCTACAGTCTACTCTGGGATCAAATAAAGAAGAAGCTCAATCGAATCGACAGAGCTCATGCTGAGGAGCTAGTTGGGTATAGAATTGACCTAAGTAACATGTTGGTGGCTCTGAGGTGTAAGCAACTGGGTTTGGGCCCCGCGGCTTTAGAGCTCCTTATAATGCCAACGTACTACAGACTCAGACTCAATCTAGACGAGGTAGCAAAGGTGCGCAACGTGTCAGAACTCTTGAACGTGTTCGCGGCAACCGCGTACAAGGAGATAGTTCAGCAGGCACGTGAATCATTTGAGAAAGAATCCGACATCACTCAAATAGAGAGCCTAGCAGACCGTTATATAGCTCATCAAAGCTTCAGGGAGTTTATTGGTTACTCATTCCATATCGGAATCGCATTAGCATACCTAAACCTTAAATTCTATGAGCTACGTAACATCAAGGCGGTGATAGTCGGGAAATACGAGAATATCCCGATCCAGAAAATCCGCAATGTCTTAACGTTCTTCTAGATGGTTTTGTGAAACATCTAATTCTCACACAAGTAGGAGGTGTACGAAAAACAATGAAAAAAGGAAAGAGCAGCAAGCCCCTAGTCACGCATAGATTGGCAATAGCGTTGTCTGGCATTGTGATTACGCTGTCAGCGACTCTGGTGATGGTCAATGCCCAAGCTGCTGGAGAAGACCCGCTATACAAAGGTCTGATAGCAGTTGGAGTAGGTCTAGCGATAGGTCTGGCTGGTCTCGGCGCGGGACTAGGCATGGGATCAGCTGGCGCTGCCGCGGT
>JAUQYT010000017.1 GCA_030587605.1 Candidatus Njordarchaeum guaymasense | reverse complement strand
CCTCTACGAGGATCGTCCGCTGAAATCCCGTTAGTAATTCACCATTCTTCAATCCATTTTTCAGCAGCTCCATAAGACTGTTCTCTCCCTCTCCAACCACGGCAACATCGAACCCAGAACGCAGCAAGTTCTCAGGTTGACTAGCTATCGGTCCTCCTGCAATCGCTGGCTTGTGCCTATACTTGTGCCTCCAAAGATTAATTATCTTCTGTACCGCCTGCTTGTCGATTGACATAGCACTGACCATCAAGATGTCAAATCCGTCCATCAAGTCAGGTCTGTTAATAGCATCTTCGGCAGTCAAAATCTTTGCTCCCAAACCTTGGGACTCAAGAATCCCGGCTACGCGCCTTGGACCGCAACCCACTGCATCTCTAGCTGATTGCCTGACTCCGCTTGCTGACCCAAGTGCGTCGACGATTGCTACTCTCATACGGGTTCCCATTTCCATAGTAGCGCTTCTAGCATTTCTGTTAAGCGGATTAGAATCTTGCGCTTAGAAAATCCTTAAATATGCCACTTGAGAAGTATCATTCAAAGAGCGTGTAGTTGGAGACTTCTAGCAGAATAATAGGTTGATTAATTTTATGGCTGACATTTGTCCCACGTGTGGCCTACCGAAAGATCTTTGCGTCTGTCAAGAGATAGTGAAAGAGGAGCAGAGAATCAAAGTTCGTGTTGAAAACAGAAAGTGGCACAAAGAAGTAACCGTGATTGAGGGAATAAACGAGAAGGACGTCGACTTACACGAACTATCGACGAAACTCAAAAGTAAATGTGCGTGCGGCGGAACAGCAAAAAACGGCAGAGTAGAATTACAGGGTGATCATAAGGAAGAAGTAAAGGAACTTCTTGTTCAGCTTGGTTTTCCCGAGCAGAACATTGATGTTCAATAGAAGTGGACTGAGCAACTGAATGATCTTTCTGCAGACGATTTCCGAACGTCAAGAGACGACGCCGAATACCCTGTTCTCTTGAGGCGTAAATAAATCTCAACACAGGTGAGAAACTATACCCTATTTTTCCCATGTGTTTCCGCTACTGCCGTTGGAGTTTTACTCCCGTTTGATTCTCTTCCAATAGAATGGAGCCTCAACTGCTTCCAGACACCAGTTGCGAGTAATCACAGGAAAACGGGGTATATAGTTATTCAAGGGCCTACTTATAAGGAATAAAAACAAGTCAGTCCAGCCTTACAGTGACGGTTTAATAGGTAAGAACATAGAAAGCGTAAGCTATATCTAGGTTTCTGAATCAGATTATAGTATCTCCAGGGGGTTGATTAGAAATGAAGGTGGGCATAAACGGGTTTGGAAGAATCGGCAGAAACTTCATCAGAGCCGCATTCAAAGATAGCTCTTTTACTCGAAAGTTCCAGGTTGTCGCCGTAAACGACATCACTGATCCAAAGACACTTGCATACCTGTTTAAGTACGACTCAATTCTCGGAGTTTATGTGGGGGAGGTCTCGTCACCAGATGATAACACTGTCATTATAGATGGACAAAAAATTAAAGTCCTGCGCCAAGCCGATCCAGTGAAGCTTCCTTGGAAGGAGCTATCAGTTGATATTGTTCTTGAATCGTCTGGCAGATTCACCGCGAAGGCAGATGCCGTCAAGCACATCCAAGCAGGAGCGAAGAAAGTATTGATTTCAGCGCCTTCAAAGGATGCCGACATGAATGTGGTAATGGGAGTTAACCAATCCAAGTATGATCCTGCCAAACATAATGTGATCTCCATGGCATCGTGCACAACTGGTGCCCTCGCACCCGTTGCGAAGGTACTGAATGATGTCTTTGGGATCGAAAAAGGCTTCATGACCACGGCTCACGCATACACGATGGATCAAAGACTTCTAGATGCGCCACATAGTGATCTTCGTCGGGCAAGGGCTGCTGCCGTCTCCATTATCCCAACTACTACGGGCGCAGCATCGGCCATCGGATTGGTTTTGCCAGAGTTGGAAGGGAAGCTGGACGGGCTGGCATTAAGAGTACCCGTTCCTGACGTTTCAATAAATGATCTCGTGTTAGTACTGAAGAGACAGGTGACCTTGCAGGAAGTGAAGGACGCTCTCAAGAACGCAGCCTCAACTAGCCTAAAAGGTATCATGGAGTACACCGAGGAACCAGTTGTCTCATCAGATATTCGCCACAACCCTCACTCTTCAATAGTCGATGGATTGAGCATAAATGTTCTTGGCAAGAAGAATAACTTAGTTAAGGTTCTTGCTTGGTATGACAACGAATGGGGTTACTCTTGCAGACTGGTGGATCTTGTGAAATATATCGGCGATCATATGGCTTGAGAGATGAAACCAACTATACATCAGCACCTTCGAGAAACATGTGGGAGACTTAAATAGATTATTCGCATTATGTCAGATATGAGCATTGGATTAGGAGCCTATGACTGTTAAAGTAGCACTAAAAGTAAGGTGTGTCGAGAAATGTATCTAATTGGTGAGGCAATGGTGGGAGAAGGAGACGAGGTTGCTCACATTGACCTTGTAATAGGAGACAAGAACGGACCTATAGGGAATGCCTTTGCTGATAGTCTATCTCATCTCTCTGCTGGCCATACTCCCATACTTGCTGTTATTCGCCCTAATTTGCCGTCGAAGCCGTATACGCTGGTAGTTCCGAAGGTGACCGTAAAGGACATCGATGAAGCGAACAAGATATTTGGTCCCGCCCAAGCGGCCGTTGCTAAGGCAGTGGCTGATTCCGTGGAGGAGGGGCTCTTTCCAAAAGATGCCATAGATGATACCGTGATAATCGCATCAGTCTTTGTTCATCCGAAAGCTACCGATTATAGGAAGATTTATCATTACAATTACAGTGCAACAAAGCTGGCGTTGAAAAGAGCTATGACAGGATATCCAAGTCTAGATAGACTCATGTATGAGAAAGATAGGGCTAAGCATCCAATCATGGGGTTCCGAGTTCCCAGACTTTGGAGACCTCCGTACCTCCAGATAGCTTTGGATGTCCCGGACCTTCAGAGGTCGATGAGGGTCATTGAGTCTGTTCCGACGAGTGATAGAATAATCCTTGAGGCGGGCACACCTCTCATTAAGAAATATGGCACAAGCGTGATTAAAGAGCTTAGGACAATGGCTAGGGATGTTTTCATTGTGGCGGATCTTAAGACGCTTGATGTCGGTAAGGTTGAAGTGGACATCGCCTACGACCAGACTGCTGATGCTGTTGTTGCGTCCGGTCTAGCCGCCGCTGCAACCCTTGACGGGTTCGTCTATGAAGCGAAGAGGCTCGGAATATATGCGATGCTAGACATGATGAATGTTGATGACCCGATAAAGAAGCTATCCTCTCTGAAAGAACTGCCCGACGTTGTGATACTCCATCGCTCTATAGATGTTGAGAGGGCTGGTGGTGAAGGGTCTTGGAACGTAAAGGAACTGAAGGAGGCTTTCAAAGGGAAGAAGGTCTTAGTAGCCGTTGCTGGTGGAATCACTCCTGACAAGGTAGCCAACGCACTCAAGCAAGGCGCCGACATACTCATAGTTGGAAGGTACATAACACAGTCCAAGGATGTGGAGAGATCAGTAAGGGAGTTCATTGTAAAACTTCCGGAGTCCGAGATCGATCTGCTTCGCGAGCATGTCGAATGATCCTGGGAGCCTCCTCCACGCTCTATTTTTCTCCGCGAGGAAACTTTGTTTTCTCCTCCTAGTCAATTCCTCATTTTAATTGGAATCGTGAGCATGATTCAAGGGATTTCTCTTATAGACTTTTGACAGTTTGTTTGCTGGGTTTATATCCTGTCTTCTTTCAAACAATGAGTTTGAAGAAACACGTTCAGACACGTCCCGCGGTGGATAAGAAATGCCTTGTCTAAAGAAGATGTCGTTAGCTTCTATCCTATTCGCTCTTTTAATAGTCACATTCACTGTCTGTGGTAGTAGTGGACGAGACGCGATAACCCAAATCCAATATATTGAAACAGACAAGAGCGTCTATGAGGTTGGCCAGAATGTGAACATTACGGCAGCTTGGTATATCTATTACGGCGGTGAATTCGGATATAGTGAAGGAGTTATCTCATGTAAACGAGGAGGATCAATAATTGACTTCAGGGAATGGCTCAATGAGCCACAAGGATTCCAGGTTCACCACGCGCTTTTCCTACTAAATCCAAATGATTGGAATCCATGCAAAGCCGGAGAGAATGGAACTGCAGAGTGTCGGCTTTCTCTACTGACGGAAGGGAGTTCTCATAATGAACAACTGCCCCTTACGTTCGCAGTTAAACGTGCAAGGCAAAACTGTTCCTTGATTGACGTGACCCCTGCTCAAGCTACGGCAAACGCCAGTTCAATATTTCTATTCTTCAAAGTGAATAACGTGAACAACTCTTCGTTCGCAGTGGGTCTAAACGGTGTCTATTACAACATCACCAACCCGTTTGGTTGCACGATCATAGTCAATAATAGGACGACTACGGACGCTGATGGTAACTTCATGATTTCATTTAACCCAAGTTTCACTCACGGAGATTACTCAGTATCCCTAAGAAGTTCCGAAAACGGGAAGTATCTTGAGGGGCGATTCGTCTATAATTTGACTGTGGGAAGAAGTCCTATTCCGACTGCGTTAGAGGTGGATTGGAAGTATGCGGGAAATACTTTCAATTCTACTGAGACTTATGCCTTGGAGCCCGTTGAGATATCAGCCCGACTAGTACAGTCACTTAATGGAAATGGTATCAGTTATCAGCAATTAAATTTCACCGTCTTTGATTCCTCGAGCTTGGTCACAGTTTCTCAATCGAAAGAGACAACCAATGCCTCAGGGTTCGCAACTCATACTCTGATCATACCATACGAAGGGAAATTCGTCCTAAGGACATCCTACAGCGGGTTGTACGGCACATTGCTATCTTCACTCGATGCATCAACCTATCAAATAAAGGCGAGAACAAGAGAGGTCTCCATAGCTGAACTAGTAAGCCTACCATCAGTCATCAATTTGGGTCAGGAGTACTATGTCAAATATGCTGTACTTGATGCGCTAACCAAATGCCCGGTTTCGAACCTCAACATCATGTTAAGCGTAGATGATCTTCTCCTAGCAAATGGTACTACTAACAAAGATGGGATCGTCGAACTTGGCATACGCATTCCTGCTCATAGATGGGATCTAGCTGGTAACCTAACCCTGTCCACTAAGGCACTTTCCAGATCTACGAAAGGAATCTACGGTAACAACTCGTTATCCAAGCATCTGCTCTGCAAGATCCCAACGGTTACTACGCTAATCGTCTATCCTCAGGGTATGTTGGAGGACGGTGAAACAATACTAGCTACTGCACAACTTCTATCATTCAACCTTACCCCAATTTCGGCTGAGCGTGTGACCTTCACGGTATTTGTCGATCAGGAAAGTACCCCATTGATCAGCATTACCAAAGTAACTGACACCCAAGGCATGTGTAGTGTCTCATTGAAACTATCGAAATCTGGTTCAGCAACAATAGTAGCGGACTTCAATGGGAACCTCATCTTTGACTACTCTAACGATACGTGCTCCACCTCGGTCTTCCCAGAGTTCTTAGGACGTCTCTCTTCGTCAATTCCTGCTACGACTTTAACATGTCTCTTCTCCATCATCTTAGTGCTATTCGTAAGGAAAGGAACGCGAAAAGCTAGTTGGCATCACGTGACAATCGCTTGAGATCCCCAGGAAAACAGCAGTTCACCATCATCGCATCAGAAATTAACCAGAGGACCTCCTGACAAGATCCTATTTCAGAGAGTTTTCCTCTACCCAGCGTGTCACATGCTTTCCCGTCTCTCTATTTATAAGGTGCTCTTTCTTGAAGATGGGCGCCTCGTGCTTGTATCTTTCAACAGCTTCTCTCAACGCTCCGAAGACTTCATTTCTGTGTCCCCCGGCAACAACAACATAGATTAGGTCATCACCTGGAGCAAATTCACCGAGATTATGGTAGATTCTGACATCAGCGATCCCCTTTTTTCTCTTCAATTCTGTACAAATAGTAGACAACGCTGTATCCGCTTTTTCCTCATATGCCTCTATTTCTAGTTTGGTAACATCATGACCTTCGAGGCTTCTTCCTCTAACAACCCCTATGAAAGCACCTATGGCCCCTACCGCCTTGAAATCAGGGTTCTCCTTAAGATTTGTTAGGATATCATCAAAAGACAATTCACCTTTCTTGTAGACTCCGGCTGGCTTCAAATATAGACCTCCTCATTCAGACATCGTATACAAAATACGTCCTTTACTCTTCACATATATCTTCCCAAGATCACCACGGAATAATACCTTTCGTGTCACGAGATCTTGACCAATTATGCGACTGAACGGAAATCGGTCTTTCCTGGTGCAGTCAGGCTCAACAGGATCATATCCGGATTTAGCA
This sequence comes from Candidatus Njordarchaeum guaymasense, assembly GCA_030587605.1. Lineage (GTDB taxonomy): Archaea > Asgardarchaeota > Njordarchaeia > Njordarchaeales > Njordarchaeaceae > Njordarchaeum > Njordarchaeum guaymasense. The sequence continues at coordinate 40,249 of JAUQYT010000017.1, read as the reverse complement.
ACTCTTTTAAGTGAGACATCATTTAACTTCTACAAAAATGCAGCTGTAAGTGCAGGGGTAGCCAAGCCGGTCAAAGAAATCATGTCGACCCAAGGCGGTGGACTCAAGATCCACTCTCGAAATGGGTGAAGATCTAAGGCAATGCTCTGAATTCACCACGAGAAGGAGTTCGGGGGTTCGAATGCTCCCTTTCATGGGGAGCTGGAAATCCCTCCCCCTGCACCAGTCCACACCGCTACCATCTCATCACGTGACTCTTAACTCGGACTGCGAATACTATTCAATATTGCCATTCCGATTTCGCGGCATTTTACGCTAGCTTGGCAAGAGAAATAGTACAGGCAGTCACGTCTCTACGACTGTTCCGAGTTTTCTTCCCTTTATTGTAAGGGAAATATTCTCAGGGTTAGAACCATTGATCACTATTACCTTAGCCTTCTCGGATTCAAGAATCCCAATTGATTGAAGATCCAGTATCTGATGCATTCCTGGCTTGTGTCCTTCTTGGGAGACTATCTTATGCAAGTCGCTGTAACTCAGTCTGTCAAACTTCCTAGCCGTCGGGAACCTCCTGGGATCCGCGTCGTAGATTCCATCCTGATCTGTTGCTTTTACCAAGACTTTCGAGCTGATAGATTTAAGAACGATCGCAGCAACTGTATCAGTTGTTATTCCTGGTCTTAACCCCCCAAGAACAACAATCTTTCCTGCCGCTAATAGTCTACCAACTTGCTCAGCGGTCGAAGGAATCTCCTTGGAACCATCGTCACCCAATGCTCGAGCAATTAGTTGAGCATTCAGCCTCGAAACTAGGATAGCGATCTCGTCCTTGTCGTTGTCTGATAGCCCCACTCTCCCAGCAATAGATATAAATTCCCTCGCTACTTTACCCCCACCTACTACTACCACAATCTGATGTCCTTCCGCTTTGAGAGATTTCAAAACTTGGCAATACTGGAGAATAAGCTCTGGGTTCAGAGGAGAAGCAATGACGGAACCGCCAATTTTGATCACGATCTTCATCGCTCGATCAACACCAATCAAGTGGGATTATTGAAGAAAGTTAAATAACTTGTTTGCCAACTGATATTGAATAACAGCCCTACAGTTATATCAGTGTTACTCGACAGCCCTGCAAAGTGACCACAAGGAGAACAAGTGAAAATGGCAAAGTATGATTCATTCGAAAAATTCAAACTCGAGAGGGAATTGGAGGAACTTGCTAGTAAACACGGGTTTCATACTGAACTAATCTCTCTTTACATCCCTCCTGGCAAACAACTAAGTGAAGCAGTTAACAACTTGAGACAAGAATACGGTACGTCAGCAAACATAAAATCCAAATCCACCCGACAACATGTCCTAGATGCAATTACAATCATTACGCAAAGACTGAAGATAATGAAATCAATTCCCGAGAATGGATTGGCTATATTCTGTGGAGCAATCCCTCAGAATGGGCAGGGAACCGAGAAAATGGAACTGTATCCGATAGTACCACCGGAACCCATACACATATACCTATACCGCTGCGACAGCAAGTTCTACATCGATCCTCTGAAAGACATGCTAAAGGAACCAGAGACATATGGCATAATCATCATAGATCGAAGTGAAGCTGCAATAGCCACCCTTAGAGGTAAGCACCTAGAAGTGATCAAGAAGTCGACTTCGGGAGTCCCAAGCAAGCACACCGCTGGAGGGCAGTCTCAGAGAAGATTCGAGAGACTAATAGAGCAAGCAGCCCATGAATTCTTCAAAAGGGTAGGGAACCATGCAAGTGAGATATTCCTAAACATACCAGATCTCAAAGGAATTCTGATTGGTGGAGCCGGTCCTACCAAGGAAAAGTTTGCTGGCGGAGGATACCTGAATTACCAAGTTCAGCAAAAAATACTGGCCGTTATTGATACTGGAAACTCCGGAGAAGAGGGCATAGAAGAACTAATCGAGAATTCAAGCGAGCTCCTCAAAGGAGTACGTTACACTGAAGAAAAGAAACTCGTACAGAGATTTCTTGAACACTTGGCAAAGGACACGGGGTTAGCGGCTTACGGAGAAAAGGAAGTGAGAGAAACTTTAAACCAAAGTGCTGTAGACACGCTACTTATCTCGGAAGCGTTGGACTCTATTAGAGTGACAGTTTCATGTGCGAGTTGCGGGTATAGGAGAGAGGAAACAATCCGTAAGTCCGAGAAAGTATCGTATCAGGAAAAAGTTCAAAACACATATTGTCCAAAATGTAATTCTCCACTCACTTTAGCTGAGATGAAACCAGCTATAGATGACCTTGGAGAACTAGCTGAGAAAACGAACGCTAAAGTAGAAATCATCTCAACCGAAACCGAGGAGGGTCAAGAGCTAAAACAAGGGTTTGGAGGCGTAGCCGCCATACTGCGATTCCGTCCAACCGGCTCTCAATGAGCCTTTCAACCCTATTAACTGTACTTGTTCTCGGGGTGATAACCATATGGAGGTTAGCTTTAAGCCCAGAATTGGAGACAAACAGAGGAATCCCAAGAAAGAAGAAGAAATGCTTGAAATATGGAAACATGAAGGAACATATTCATTCGACGTGAGTAGCAAGAAGCCATCATTCTCCATCGACACACCCCCACCTTACGCTAGTGGGCGATGGCATTTGGGAGGAGCAGTCCACTACTCACAGATTGATATGATTGCAAGATGCAAGAGAATGCAGGGATACCAAGTTCTCTTCCCGATGGGCATCGATCGAAACGGATAAGCCTTCGATGAGTCTTCTGGGCTCCGGAATGCCGATCGAAGTCCAAGCGGAAAAAGAGTTCGGAGTTAGGATGAAAGAAACGCCAAGAGACAAGTTCATAGATTTCTGCCACAGCCTGCTGGACAAGTACGAGGATGACATACTATCTATTTCAAGGAGACTTGGTCTTAGCTGCAATTCGCTAGAGCCTAATGATGTGTATAGAACTGACAGCCCTGAGTACCGTAGAATAACTCAAGCAACTTTCATTCAACTCTGGAAGATGGGTCTAGTCTATGAAGACAAGAGGCCCAACAACTACTGCACAGATTGCGGGACCACGATAGCAGATGCCGAGATAGAGTACAAGGAAATTGAAACCTCGTTGAACTACATCAGGTTCAGGATCAAGGGATCTGATAATGAGATAATCATTGCCACCACCAGACCGGAGCTTCTTTGCGCATGCGCTTGTGTGTTAGTTCATCCAGATGATGAAAGATATGAGGAGTTTAACGGAAAGACTGTGGTAGTTCCTATTTACGACAAGGAGGTACCGATAATAGCTAATCCTGCCGCGCAGAAGGAATTCGGAACTGGTGCAGCTATGATATGCTCATATGGTGACTACACTGATGTGAGACTGTTCCGAGAACTCGAATTGACTCCAGTTGAGGCAATAGATCACAATGGAAGGATGACAGAAGACGCAGGGGAACTCGAAGGTTTAACGGTGGAAGACGCACGAAAGAGAGTCATAGGAAAATTGAGGGAGAAAGGGATCTTAGTCAAACAGGAAAAGACAATTCATAGAACACCTGTCTGCTGGCGCACGGGAACTCCTATCGAGTTCATAGCAATGTCAGAGCTATACCTAAAGCAACTCAACCTAATAGAAGAGCTCAGGAAAGTCGTGGACGACATAGAGTTTTACCCTCCAGAAAGTGAGCAGATCCTTGTAAACTGGATTGATTCGGTAACTACCGACTGGCCCATAAGTAGACGAAGATACTATGGCACAGAAATCCCATTGTGGTATTGCTTGAAATGCGAGAAACCAGTGGTGCCGCCACCAGGGGAGTACTATCAACCTTGGAGGAATCCGCCGCCCTTTAGCAGGTGCCCACACTGCGGATCGAAAGAGGGCTTCAAAGGCGAGGAAAGAACATTTGACACATGGTTTGATTCAGGGATCAGTCAGCTTCAGATCATATATTATTTGAGAGACGAGGAATTCTTCAAGAAACTTTTCCCATGCTCAGTTAGACCACAGGGAAAAGACATCGTCAGAACATGGTGTTATTACTCTGTGCTAAGGACATATCAACTCCTAAAGAAGCCAGCATTCAGAAAAGTCTGGATCAGCGGACACGTGATGGACGATAAAGGAGAAAGGATGTCAAAGTCACGCGGAAACATAACATGGCCAACTCCGTTAATAGAGAAGTACGGGGCCGACACTCTAAGGCTATGGGGATGCCTAGAAGCCAGACTAGGAAGTGACATAAGATACTCGGAGGCGAGACTCGCAGGCGCCCACAGCTACCTCACAAAACTATGGAATATATCAAAGTTCATTTCCTCTTTCCCGACACCAGATGAAAAAGAGATTGAACTATTACCCTCGGACAAGTGGATACTAGCTGAACTTAACGAAGTGATTAAAGAAATAGCCAAGGGATACGAAGAACTGGATTTCAACATACCGGGAACAAGAATACGTACATTTACCTGGGAAACATTCGCCTCCCATTACATTGAAATGGTGAAGGCAAGAGCATATAACAAAGGGAGAACATTCTCAGAGAAGCAACAGAAGGGCGCGTGGCATACTCTACACAAGTGCCTCGAGACCACAATAAAAGTCCTGGCACCAATATGTCCCTTCATAACCGAAGACATCAACAGAAGACTATACTCCCCAAGCACAAGCATCCACTTGCAACCCTTTCCAGTGCCACAAAGTCAATGGCAAACACCTCTAAGAACCCTCACCCCGCTCATAATAGCTACAAACAGCGCAGTCTGGAAAGCAAAGAAAGACAACAAGCTTCCACTAAATGCGTCAATCAAAGAGCTTCATCTGCCAAGAGACCTGGAACCATTAAAAGAAGACCTGAAGTCAATGCACAACGCAGAAAACGTAAACTTTAAACCTCCCCCCGAGACACTATCAGAGAAATACATAGCAATAGACATAAGCCAGGCCAAAGTAGAAAACAGAATCTACGTTCTCCTCTAGGATAACTCAACAAATTTTATATTTGAAATCACCGTAACAGAAAAAACAGAAGAAACAACGCGTCGGGAATCAAAATACCACAAGTGACACAGTGGGCCCGTAGCTCAAAGTGGAGGAAAAGCAAAAAGCGATACCTCCACTGGCAAAGCTTGGCTGGAGCGTTCGGCTGAACATCAAACGCCTTTGTGCCGGATGGGCGAATAACCGAATAGGGCGGGGCAAAACGTCTAGGGGTCCCGCCTTCGGCATAGGTCGCGAGTTCGAATCTCGCCGGGCCCACCATTTCTTCAAAACTTCGGGCCGGTAGTTCAGTCTGGAAATCACCCTATGACACAGGAGGGTGAACGCAAGAAATGCCGGCTTCGCAAGCCGGAGGTCGTGGGTTCAAATCCCACCCGGTCCACCATCATGAAATTCTCCACGTTGATCTGCCGAGTCTCTCTCGGAAAAGACCGAACACCACAAAGCTTATAAAATCGATATCCCCTTCTCCATAAGATTGCGTAGTATTTTTCGCAGCAGATATTATCGGCGTCGACCCTAACAACGGTTAGGAACCTGTGGATGAGGGGTTGTTTTCCAGTTGCGAAAAACGACACGCTGAAACTCATGAGGACCTAAACAAACCGGCAGCTCGGCTGGCGGAAATTTGGGTCTGATGTGGGATCGAAGTGAATCCCCTGAACCATGACACAAGTTAATCCCTGAATAACTTGCGGTTACTCCTACTGAAACCGGTTGATCCTGCCGGACCCAACCGCTATCGGAGCGGGACTAAGCCATGCTAGTCGAGCGCCTCGGACCACGGCGAGGCGCGGCGTACGGCTCAGCAACACGTGGTCAATCTACCCTGAGGACGGGGATACCTCCGGGAAAACCAGGTGTCTTTTCCTGGTCCCGAAACTGGAGTCAATACCCGATAGGTGAAGAGGTCTGGAATGCCTTTTAACCCAAACGGCGTTAGCGCCATGTCCGTTGACGTCGCCTGAGGATGGGACCGCGGCCGATTAGGCTGTTGGTGGGGTAACGATCGGTGGCCCTCAACTTGTTGCTGAGGGAGTCGATTACAAGCCCACCAAACCGATAATCGGTACGGGCCGTGAGAGCGGTAGCCCGGAGATGGGGACTGAGACAAGGCCCCAGGCCCTACGGGGCGCAGCAGGCGCGAAACCTCCGCAATGCGGGAAACCGCGACGGGGCTACTCCGAGTGCCATCCGCTAAGGGTGGCTTTTCCACAGTGTAAACAGCTGTGGGAATAAGGGGAGGGCAAGGCTGGTGCCAGCCGCCGCGGTAAAACCAGCTCCTCGAGTGGTTGGGATGTTTATTGGGCCTAAAGCGTCCGTAGCCGGCCCGATAAGTCCTTGGCTAAATCCGTCAGCCTAACTGACGGCGTGCTGAGGATACTGTTGGGCTTGGGGGCGGGAGAGGCTGAGGGTACTACTGGGGTAGGGGTGAAATCCTATAATCCCAGTAGGACCACCTGTGGCGAAGGCGCTCAGCTGGAACGCGCCCGACGGTGAGGGACGAAAGCTAGGGGAGCGAACCGGATTAGATACCCGGGTAGTCCTAGCTGTAAACTATGCGGGCTAGGTGTTAGAGCGGCCACGTGCTGCTCTAGTGCCGAAGGGAAGCCGTTAAGCCCGCCGCCTGGGGAGTACGGCCGCAAGGCTGAAACTTAAAGGAATTGGCGGGGGAGCACCACAAGGGGTGAAGCCTGCGGTTTAATTGGACTCAACGCCGGGAAACTTACCGGGGGCGACAGCAGAATGAAGGCCAGGTTGACGACCTTGCCTGACAAGCTGAGAGGAGGTGCATGGCCGTCGCCAGTTCGTGCCGTGAGGTGTCCTGTCAAGTCAGGCAACGAACGAGACCCCTGCTTACAGTTGCTATCAGGTTCAGAAATGGGTCTGAGCACACTGTGAGGACTGCCGGCGATAAGCTGGAGGAAGGAGGGGGCCACGGCAGGTCAGTATGCCCCGAATCCCCCGGGCCACACGCGGGCTGCAATGGCTGGGACAATGGGCTCCAACCCCGAGAGGGGAAGGTAATCCCGAAACCCAGTCTCAGTTGGGATCGAGGGCTGCAACCCGCCCTCGTGAACATGGAATCCCTAGTAACCGCGTGTCATCATCGCGCGGTGAATACTGTCCCTGCTCCTTGCACACACCGCCCGTCGCTCCACCCGAGTCGGGTTAGGGTGAGACGTAGCCTTATTGGTCGCGTCGAACCCAGGCTCGGCAAGGGGGGAGAAGTCGTAACAAGGTAGCCGTAGGGGAACCTGCGGCTGGATCACCTCCTATGAAAACCAGCCTCTTCGTAGAGGCTGGTTACCCCATGTTATTGGGGGTTAACTTGCATGATAGTTAGGGGAACTTCGACCCAGAATCGGATTGTTTCTTCTTTAGTTTTGTGTCTTGCACTGGAGGCCAGCGTCTAGGATGAGTCCTGGTCCCTGTTTTCTGAGAAACTTTAAGTCCATGATGCGCCCCATTCTATCGGCGTATCACATTATTACATGTGAAGGGAGAATGAGATCCAGATGCCCAAGCCAAAGCTGTTCATAAAGTACTGTGGAGTCTGAGGCTCGAGTGCCGCCACTAGGGAGTTGGTTAAGTCCGTGGTACCAAGTGTCAAGGATAGAGTTGAACTCGAATTGGTCAAAGAGATGGGTGCTCACCCTGAGATTCGCGTGAATGGTAAGGAACTCTCAGCAGATTACAACAACTTCGAGACGCTTAAGAAGGCACTACTGGCGGCTCTCGGGAAAATAAAATAACGAAGAATGAATTTAGCTTACCCTGATGACTCCCCCCATTAAACACTAAGAGTGGATGGGGATAAAGGGAGGGAAGCCCCCGCAAGGAAAACTTCAGGTTCAAACCTGTAGCGAATTGCCCAAGAAGAGAGCCTCTAAAGAGTCTAGTCGTAGTTTTCCGCACACTAACCGTAATACTTATAAAACATTTTGGCTAGTATGATTCTTTTGCGGCTAAGAGAGTTCTGCTAAGGCAACCCTCTAAGCTGTTATGATCATTCACACAAATGCAACTCGGGAGGTTAGAGGTGGAACCGCGTCTCTCGGGTGAAGGGCATAAGTGAGGAACTGCCTGGACAGTATCTTCACAATGACTTGCCATGCATAGGCTCCGCTGTTAAACAAAACAGCATACATGAGAATTCAGGAAGCCGAACACTAACCGGACCGAGGTTACGAGTAGGGTCTGACACGCCTACGCCGTCTGGGGGATGGCTAGGCTTGGGCGCCGAGGAAGGTCGTGGCAAGCTGCGATAAGCCTCGGGTAGGCGCATGCAGCCTGAGATCCGAGGATTGCCTAATGGGACTTCCCGATTAAGGTTAATAACCTTAGTCGCTCCCGTCAGGGAGCGGGAACTCCCCGAAGGGAAGCATCTCAGTAGGGGAAGGAAAAGAAACTAACAAGGATTCCCTGAGTAGCGGCGAGTGAAAAGGGAATAGGGCAAACCGAATCCTGCAAGGAAACTTGCCGGAGATGTGGCGTTATAGGACCTAGTCGCCACCTCTTCGAGGAAGCTGAAAGACATGGAATTGTCTACCTTAGAGGGTGATAGCCCCGTAAGCGCAACTCGAAAGGTGTTGGGCTGGGTATCCTGAGTACCGTGGACCGGTTTTTCCGCGGGAATTTGGGAGGTACCGACTTCCAACCCTAAATACGTCCCAAGTCCGATAGCGCACTAGTACCGTGAGGGAAAGCTGAAAAGAACCCCGGAAGGGGGGTGAAAAGGGCCTGAAACCAGGCGGTTATAGACGAGCGCGGCCTGAAAGGGTAGAGTCTCCCCGAAGGAACCTGGGGTGACCCAGTAGTACGAGGGGAGAGGACCAGGGTTGCGCTATCCGTCTTGAAACACGGGCCGGGGAGTTCACGCTTGTGGCGAGCCTAAGGAGGTGAAGCTCCGTAAGCTTAGGGAAACCGAAATGCCCGCAACCAGCTTTTGCTGGCGAGGGGCTGGGTCTGAAAGGGCCTGGAGTCACAGGCGTAAAACCCGAAGCTGGGCGATCTAGCCCTGGCCAGGACGAAGCCAGACGTAAGTCTGGTGGAGGTCCGAAGGGGTGCTGACGTGCAACTCGCTCCTCTGAGCTGGGGCTAGGGGCAAAATACTAATCTAGCCCAGGGATAGCTGGTTCCCTCCGAAGTAGGTCGCAGCCTAGCCTGGCTGGAGGTAGCTGATGGGGTAGAGCACTGATTAGGGGGCAAAGGGACCGAAAGGTCCCACCCTCTTCTCAAACTCCGAACCTATCGGCGCCGTAGAAGGCCAGAGACGGGTGCCTAGGGATAAGCTCTTGGACCGAGAGGAGAACAATCCAGACCGGGGTTAAGGCCCCAAAGTGCCGGCTAAGTGTCAAACCGAAGGGTGTCCGCAGCCTTAGACAGCAGGGGAGTAGGCTTAGAAGCAGCCATCTCTCAAAAAGTGCGTAACAGCTTACCTGCCGAGGTTGTGGGCCCCGAAAATGGACGGGACTAAAGCCGGCCGCCGATACCCCGGGGCACGGTGTAATGCCGTGATCCGGTAGGAGGGCGTTCCGGTTGGGCCGAAGCTGAGCCGTGAGGTTCAGTGGACCGGCCGGAAGTGCAGATCCCGGTGGTAGTAACAGCAAAGCCAGGTGAGAATCCTGGCCGCCGAAGGGGCTCGGGTTCCTCGGCAACGCGTCGTCAGCCGAGGGTCAGTCGGTCCTAAGACTAAGCGTAACTCGCTTTAGTCGAAAGGGAAACCGGTTTATATTCCGGTACCATGGAGGTACGATTGCGGTGACGCTAAGCCTGATTTCTGACGCTTTCGGGTAGGTTGAGCAGGGTCTTCGCCTTGTTTAAGTGTATTAAGCCTAGGGAGGGCTGTAAAAGCGAGAACTAGGCCAAAGCACGAATAGCTGCCCGTTTAGGGTGGTTCGGCCGATCCCAGGAGCCAATGAAAAGGGAATCAGGAAGGATCCTCCGTGTCCGTACCTAGAACCGACACAGGTGCCCCTAGGTGAGAAGCCTCAGGCGTGTCGGAATAAACTCGGGCAAGGGAAATCGGCAAATCAGCCCCGTAACTTTGGGATAAGGGGTGCCTGGAACCTTTGGCCTAAAAACCAGGGGTTTTAGGTCGCAGTGACTAGGGAGGCCTGACTGTTTAATAAAAACATAGCTTCCCGCAAGCGCGTAAGCGTGTGTACGGGAGGTGAATCCTGGCCAGTGCAGGTACGTTAAACCTGGTTCCAACCGGGCGAAGCGCCTGTAAACGCCGGGAGTAACTATAACTCTCTTAAGGTAGCCAAATGCCTTGTCGGACAAGTACCGACGTGCATGAATGGACCAACGAGGTCTCTACTGTCCCTGCCCGGGGGCCGGTGAACCCACGTAACCTGGCGAACGGTCCAGGAACTCCCAAGGGGAAAAGAAGACCCCGTGGAGCTTTACTGCAGCTTGGCGCTGGGGTGCGGTTGTGGTTGCAGAGCGTAGTCGGGAGCCGTTAATACCAGTCCTTTCGGGGACTGGCTAGGCGCCAATGCCACACCGACCTTTCATGACTGTATCCCTAACCGAGGGAAACCCCGAGACACCGCTAGGTGGGCAGTTCGGCTGGGGCGGCACGCCCTTGAAAAGGTATCAAGGGCGCCCAAAGGTCGGCTCAACCGAGACAGAAACTCGGCGTAGAGGGCAAGGCCAAAAGCCGGCCTGACTGCATCTTGAACAGCAAAAGATACAGAGGCGAAAGCCGGGCCTAGCGATCCTTCATGTCCTCCTCGGTGGGGGCTGGAGGTGACAGAAAAGTTACCCCGGGGATAACAGAGTCGTCGCGGGCAAGAGCCCATATCGACCCCGCGGCTTGCTTCCTCGATGTCGGCTCTTCCCATCCTGGAGGTGCAGCAGCCTCCAAGGGTAGGGCTGTACGCCCGTTAAAGGGGAACGTGAGCTGGGTTTAGACCGTCGTGAGACAGGTCGGGTTTTATCTCTTGGGAGTGTGAGGTCGCCTGAAGGTAAGGTACCCTCAGTACGAGAGGGCTAGAGTGCTGTGAGCACCTGCTCCGTAAGAGGAACGGGGTGCCGTGGCCTCTGGTGTACCGGTTGTCCGAGCGGGCAACGCCGGGCAGCTAAGCCGCAAGCGATAAGGGCTGAAAGCATCTAAGCCCGAAGCGCAACCTGAAAAGAGGCGACCAATCCGCAGCTTATGACTTACAAAGTCAACTGGGACTCGCGAGAGCCACGGGTGCTGTGGACGAGGGCTCCGGTAAAAGACCGGGTTGATAGGGCAGCGGTGTACGCCTCAAGCTTCGGCGAGAGGTTCAGCCGGCTGCTACTAATCGCCCGAGCGTGCAGATCCGAAATGCCTCGGTCTGGGTGAAATTTGGCTTCCCACAATCTGTAAGGCGTGGAACTCTGTGCATGGTCTCGTAGTCTTTTTCTTGCATCCTCATTCGATCCAATAGAGGACATAACGCGTTTCCATCCTTATGGAAACTCTTATTTGAGCCGGTTTGCAAAAGGTACTCTTGGAGTTAGGATGTGAGAGCGCGGCCGCCGGTGCCTCACCTTCTCAATTGAGTAGGGAGGCGCTGAGGAAGGTCTCCCCTCCACCAGACAGCGGTGCGGCGAAAGCCGCGAGGCGAGAGCCTTGCTCCAGGATCAGAAACGACACGTCCACATGTGAAATGACTATGATGCGGTTGAAGAGATGCTATAGGGCGTCTCCGAGTAGGAGCCTTGGTAACTCGGCTCAGTAACCCGTTGAGGATCCTTGTGGGAGCGGTGAAACGGCCTGTCACCGCGGAGAAAGCCCAAATAGGCTGTGGATGATGCGTCTGGCTGAACCAGCGGGTAGGGTGAGCAGCTGAATGCCGCAAAGGGCGCTCTGGCGACGAAGCGCCTGGAACAAAAGGGGGCCTACTTCTCACACCTAACTCCACTACAAGTGGAAAACCCGAAGCTTTCTGAGAATGCTCCTTATGGACACATTCGGACTTGCCCAGCTAGCTCGCGAAGTTTATTGATGTTCCCATAGTCATCCCGTATTTCGTCCACAGGCGTTTCCATTATGAATGGTAAGTCCCTCAGTTTCTTGTGATGTACTAGTGCTTTGAATCCATCTTCTCCTATTCTCCCTAGCCCGATGTGTTCATGTCGGTCTACCTTTGAGTTCAGGTCGCCCTTTGAATCATTGGCATGAACGACTCTAACTTTTCGAAGTCCAATTATTCTGTCCAGCTCATTGATTGTAGCTTCGACAGAATCTTCGTTTCTGAGATCATACCCCGCCGCAAATGCATGACAAGTGTCAAAACAGACTCCTATTCTGTCACTATAATCTTCTAAACCGTCTAACATCGTCTGGATCTGCTCGAAACTCGAACCCATACTGTTTCTTGATCCAGCTTCGTTCTCGAGTAGAAGCATGACTCTGTTGCCCACTTCTGAAAGGGCTATATCCAAAGCTTTTGATATGTTTCTTAGACCGTGATCATGACCTTTTCCTGTGTGGCTTCCTAAGTGAGTCACAAGGTACGGGATCCTCAGTTGCCAACATCTCTCTAACTCTGAAGTCAAACTGTTTACAGATCTCCTGTATATCATTCTGTGTGCTGAAGCAAGATTTGGCAAGTAAGGCATGTGTGCGACAACTGGGTTTATTCCAGTTCTCCCGGATTTTTCCATGAAGCTAAGTGCTTCCTCTTGGGGTATTGCTCTGAACTTCCACTGTCTTGGATTCCTTGTGAATATTTGAAATGTGTCGCATTTCCTCTCCGAAGCTCGATCGAATGCTCTAGATATTGATCCTCCGATAGACACGTGGACGCCTACGCGCACCAATGGGTATCACTCACCATCTGACCGAGGATCGAGTCGACACTGGGCATGTTGGCGAGATTTACATTTCGATTTTGATATTGTTTAATGTTATGAAGTTTCCGCCCCATTTGAATTTGGATAGTATTTCATGTGCTTGCTCATGGAACCCGCATGTGATTAGAGCTGCCGCAAACGCCTCGACTGTGCTCAACTTGCCTGTCACGCCATAGTTGACTGGGTTACTTGCAAGCAAATCGGGAAGTCTTCTTCTCTCAGCCCTTATCTTGACTGTGAACAATTCCCCTGCGTTTTCCCAAGAACAGTCGATCGCAACTAGGCCGTGGGATAGCATATTGATCCGGTCACCTCTTACCAAGAGACTATCTGAAAATGGATCCAATACTATCGCTCTTCGATGAATAGAAGAGAGTCTTGCGATGCGCCTAGCTAACCCCAGCCTCAACATTTTTAGTGCTGTGCACTTCTTAGGGTCGCACTGTGATGCGTGGTATACATACAGTTTGACTCTGTTGAGAGACTTTGACACGTCATCCAACCTTTAACTCCTCTTGTCTCCTGTTCAACCGCTCCATGGTTGCTGCCACTATCAGTGGGAACGCAATCGTTGCATCTGCTATCACATCAACCCACTCTGCTTCCGGTTTCACCTTCCCCCATGATTGAGCTTCTTGAAGCGAAGCTCCACTTAGCCCACCAGGTTCAGGTCTATCCATCGTAACCTGAATAGCGTAGTCAAGGGCTCTGCCAGTCAGCATGGCTGCTTGAAGAATATAGTTCTTCGGAACCCCGCCCCCAAGAAACAGAGCGCTGATTTTTCTGGATTCAAAATACGTGTCAATTATTTTTTGCAGATCTCGACGTAGGTCGACTCTCAACTCGTTTTGTTGTGAGAAGATCCAGATATGTAATCCCAAGATTGAGTCGAATATTCCTGGACATAAAACTAATGTCCCATTCCTTGCTGCTGTCTTCAGGATTGATTCATCGTCATCCAGCATCAATCCCAATTCGCGGAATAGCTCAAATGAGCCCAGTCCATTCTTCCGCTTATTCTCGTCTATAGAGGCAAAATATTCTCTGAGTCTACCCTCAAGCCCTTCAAATGCTTCGTCTCTAACAAAAGCATCGTAGATCCTATTTATCCCCATTTCTCTAAGTGCAGCATCCCCAACGGAAGAAATGCCTTTTTCATGTCTCCAGCCAGAAGCCTCGACTAACTCATGTGTCACATTAGCACCAGTTAGAACTAGGATGTTAACCATTTTGTCCTTGACCAAATCTCTAATGATCTTCCTTAGTCCTCCTGGAACGAGAGCACCTGCCACTCCCATAACTTTCAAGGTTTCATTGTCCGATACAGTCTTCTCGTATATTTCCACCGCTCTATTTACCCGCCCTGCGCCAAACACACCTGCCTTTCCCATTTCATCGACGAGTTCACCTACACTCATTCCTGCATGAACTCTCATTTGCTCGATATATTTCCGCTCCAAGAGAACCACTCCACCATATTATTCTCAGCTGCGTTCATACTCTATCATGACATGCAACTGAACTAACACGGAAAGTAAATGCTGGTTTGGTTGCCCATCAAACACACACTACGAGAAGGTATAGCAACACACCAGATGTGAAAGATATAAGAATTCCTCTAACATGTCAACATGGGAAGAAAGTATAGTAGTTGGGTTATTATAATTTTGTTCCATAATAATGATTAACGGATTATTACCCAAAGATCAAAACCTTCAAGAATCCTAGTGGAAAGAATAGGAATAGGTGGGGACTACCAAGATGATCGCTGGTAGCCCGTCAAACAGGATCTCTAAGCTGCAGTTCAAATCATTCCATTCCTCCAAGGCGCATCCGAATTTGAAAGTTGACTATTTTAACTCTATTAATTCAAAAGAGAAAGCTTATTGGCTTGGGTTTCTATATGCAGACGGCTGCATTACGAGAAACCAGCATGGTTCAATTCAAGTTCGATTTGAACTGAGTCGAGACAGCGAGGACGTCATTGATGGGTTCTGCTTATGTCTCGGACTTGATAAGAATAAGAAAGAATATCGACTGAATAACAGAGGAGAAAAGAGATTCGTTGAAATAAGATTTGCTTGCAAGGAAACAAGTAGCGCTCTTGTTGAGCATGGCTTGATGTTCCAAAAATCAAAAATAGTTGAATATCCGATGCTACCGGATGAAAGTCTAGAACTTGCGTTTCTGCTAGGATACTACGACGGTGACGGACAACAAGGAACGACAAGGATCTCTTCTGGTAGTATTCGGTTTTTGGAACAGATCAAGAATAGGTTTCACTTGCCATATAGAATACATGTAACGAAAGGCGAAAGAGAGATCGATGGTAGAAAACTGACTGGAACAGTTTATTACATGAGCTTGGGCCCCGTTCTGTTTAACAAGATGATGAAGGACTATGCTGATAGTGCCCCTAGAAAGCGTTGGTATCCCTGTGAATCCGATGAAAGAAACCGAAGGGCTGCTAAAGTGTCAACCTCCGAAATGGTACACATGAGGAGAGAACAACAAAAGAGCTGGAGAGCCATTAAGAAGGATGAGTTAGAAAAACTGGTGTGGGAAACGCCTTCTGAACGTATTGCCACTAATTATGGAGTTTCAGGGAAAGCAGTCGAGAAAAAGTGCAAGAAACTCGGCATCCCTAAGCCAGAAAGAGGCTATTGGGCAAGACACAGAATCTGAAGAAATCCAAGAGTATGCCGAGTGACTTGAGGTGTGAGGATAGCAAAAGGTCTTCACTATTGATGAGACCGGGGCCAACAAATAGGTTTTCCCAACTAAGAAAAATTGGTAGCGGGGGATGGATTTATTCTCCGAGGGCGTTAATCCCTCGGATTTGAACCATCGATCTCAGGGTGTCCCAGTGGGATATTCCTATGAGCCATCCGCAGGTGCGCGCGGGCAATCCTACTGCGGGATATCCTGACTTGGCCATCCTACTCTCTCAGCTATGGGAGTAGGGATGCCTACCCTACCCCGCTAATCCTGACCTGAGCAATAATGTGATAGTTTTGGAAAGTTACTCTTATATCTTTCTCCCTTGATTTTTTCGTCCGCACATTACATGGCAACAGAACTCGATTTGATCCGCCATATGTTGAGAGTTCACATTGTCATCCGTCAGTTCTTTGGTTACTTCATCGGGTCTGATCTAGAAGTCTCAGGAAAAGTCGAACACGGGTGACCTGCTGGACTCGCAAGAAATTGAGTGGACCGGGTGGGATTTGAACCCACGACCTCCGGCTTGCAAAGCCGGCGCAACTTCCAGTCTGTGCAACCGGCCCACGATGAACCACTAATTCCAAATTGTGTGGGAAACTGAGGGCCAGGAGCGGGATTCGAACCCGCGTCGGGGGCTCTCTGTTGTAGGGATTCGACCACATCCACAGGCCCCTAGGCTAACCAGACTCTTGGGATACCCCCAACCAGGTATCGGAGGAGGACACTATCCCATCCTGGCCACTTCCACAGTCTGCGTTGCAGTTGAAGTTTAAAGATTTTAATACTTTTCTTATAAACTCTTTGACCTTATAACCGTGTTCGGTAGTGTCCTCTAAGATTAACAGGCGAGCTACTCTAGACACGGTAGCTTATACTAGACGCAGCGGGAAAAATGATTTGGGAGGACTGCGCAGCCTATTTGAACAGGATTTGCAAGACCATTGCGGAAGTGAAGAGAGCTCGGTTTCCTCCGACGTAGTAAGCTACTCTGAGAGCTTCGACGATCTCCTCCCTTTTGGCTCCGAGTTTGATGGCCCTCTGACCTAGGGCTGTCGCACCTTGCGTCGCTCCGTGCTCAACGTCAATAGCCATGGCTATTAGAACCTTAAACTTCTGCGGAAGAGCCCCCTCAGAAAAAGCGGAAGCCTGTATGTTCTCGAAGCACTCAATCACTTTCGGATCAAATTTCCTATAGATGTCCAAAGGGTTTACAGACATGTTATCACCAAGAACAGCAATAATGCTTTACTCAGATAAAATTTAGCATGCGAAGGTTCCTTTTGAAATGGCGTGTTAATTCGCACTCTTCTTGTCAAGGATCATCTAACATCATAACTTAGCGCACCTTCGCCTGAACAGAACGAGTAGGTTGAATCATGGGTGGTGCGGGGAGTTAGGTTTAAAACCCAGTTTAAATTCTCGGAATTTTCCTTTTTATGTGATGCCACTCAGGATTCGAACTCACAAGCAAAAACCGCTTTATTAGCTTTCAGAATCTTGCTTGTAATCAGAAGATAGGGTCATGTGATGATTTTCGATAACCATTTAGGGATTCTGAAATTATTAACAACAAGTAGTTTTCCATTCTCCCAGTCGGGATATGGCTTAATATCCAAAACTGGAGTATCATTAAGAGCGTCGAGTCCACGCACCAACAGGACATTTTCTTCCCGTTTCACAAGCTCCACCAATGTCAAACCAATAGGATTCGGACGAACTGGAGCCCTAGTGGCAAAGATTCCTACGTTCCTTCCTCCTCCGGGATGGACAAGCATTTTGTCCTTGTCCGAAATTTCATGCATCCAAAAGAGAACATAAGCATGTGACCACTCCTCAATACCATCTAAACCTTTGGCAAATTCATTCTCAAGCACAATCTTTGAAACACATCTTCTGTCCCTTTCATTTTCATCAGATGATAACCGCCTGACAAAACCTATGGGTTTGACTTCCATTTTTCCGAAAGACGACAACATCATCACAACAATAGTTTTTGGTTTCCTTAAGAAAATAAGCTTTTATGCGCGCTTGTTGCCATATTGCACAAGATGTTAGGCGGCAAAATTCTAAGCATTTTGGGGTCTTGGACTGAATGGACAAGAAGTGTCAGGTCCTAGCTAGTCTCCAAACAAGTATGCCGTATATTCGCGTGCTTGCGTGCAGACATAGTGCGGGGGGTGGGCTTTGAACCCACGCAGGCCTACGCCGATAGGTCCTAAGCCTAGGCCACTTCTAAGGTGTCTACCTCCTTTGACCAGGCTCGGACACCCCCGCAACAAAATAATGATTAGTCCATGTTTCCTTTAAAAGCAATTTCCTTTCCGCCTCTTTATCTCCTTCTCAAGTTGCTTCTTGTATCCCGTGAGAAGCATATTGTCAAAAGAATCCTTCGGCAATATTCGAGAAAGCTTTGATGGACCGTGCATCACTGCTTCTCTGGTCAAAACCTCTACCATGAGAAACCTTTTTTAGTTATTTCCCTACTAAAGGTTCAAATGTCAGTTTCCAAAAAAAGGAGCCAAATGGGAGAGTGACACTATTTGCCTGGAAAAGACACAAAAGTTGACTTGAGTGTTAAGGGAAAAGAGTATCCGCCGATTAAATTCAAGGTTGAGAAATCACATATTGCTGCTTTTGCGCAGGCAATTGATGACCCTAACAAGCTATATTCAGACGAGAAGCATGCAGCCAAAACGAAGTATAAGGGAATAGTCGCCCCTCCAACCTATCCGGTGTGCTTCACAGGCGGAATAGAAATGGGCAAGCAACCCCCTCCGCCTCTAATGAAAGTAGGTTTGGACACTAAGTTAAATCCAGGGCTAATGGTTCATGGAGAACAAGAATTCGAGTACTTCAATCCTATTCGCCCCGGCGACGAGATCACGTCGGTAGCAAGAATTGCCGACGTCGAGCACAAGCCACGCAAGGATGGCAGTAAGCGAGGGATAGTCACAATTGAATTCACATCTAAGAACCAGAAAGGTGAGAAACTCACTGTAGGTCGCGCTATTCTAATAGAAAGGTAGTTAGTGTGGCGGAAGTGAAACAGGTTATGAGTGGTCAAGTCAGTTTTGATAAACTCCAAGTCGGAGATAGCATTCCTCCTCTTACGAAGGGTCCTTTAACTAGGGAATGGATCAAGAAGTACGCTGATGCCTCGGGCGATCACAACCCGATCCACATAGATGATAAATTCGCTACATCGTTCGGTCTTCCTAGCGTTATAGCCCACGGTATGCTTGACATGGGCTTCGTAGCCCAACATGTGGCGAACTGGGCTGGTCTTGACGGTTTCCTTAGGAAAATAAAGGTTCGTTTTGGAGCAATCGTAAAGCCTGGCGACACAGTCACATGCAAGGCTAAGATAAAGGAAAAGAAGGTGGAGAGCGGCAAAAAGACGGTTTTCTTAGAACTGTGGGCTGAGAATCAGAAGGGTGAACAGGTGATCACTGGCGAGGCTGAAGTAGTGTTCTAGTAATCAAAGGAAGCTGATGATACTGAATCAAATACCAAAACCTACCCCTTTTTTTCGTTCTTAGGAGTGTCTCACAGCCACTGATCGAGACCTGCTGGTTTTGTTGACTTGGTCACTTCATCGATTCTTTTCAAGGCAGCTTGAACCCTTTCAAGGGAGAAGTCATGCTCATCGACTAGTAGGTGTATTATCTTCTCCTTGCTAAGTCGCTTTGGTTTCACTTCGTACTTTTCTGTTATCTTGGGATTGAGAAAGAGAGTCCGCACCTCGTCTACGGGCACCTCCATGGAAATTCCCTTTTCCTTGAGCGCGCGGTCAGCACTTCCATATTCTCTGATAAGCTTCAAAGCCGTCTTAGGTCCAACGCCTTTGACTCCTGGGTTAAAGTCTGTGCCGAGAAGTATCGCGACCTCGATGAGCTGTTCCCTTGTGACTCCCAGATTCTTGAATGACCGTGCGGCGTCTACAAGTTCAGGTTCAATCTTCACGTAAACGTTCTTGCCGGGCAGCTTTCTTCTCCCGCTTATCACTATATTTCGTACCAAGGTTGGGGAAGAGAAAAGGATCGAATCATAGTCCTGGCTCCCCGTGCTCCAAGCATCGCCTTTCTTAGCCATGTAGGCAGCTTGTGCCTCTCCTTCAGAAGGCGCTTGGACCCACGGAACTCCCATGCACTCCATTAGGGCTTTGCTCTCTTGGATCATCTCGTCACTTAATGATGATGATAGTTGAGCGTATTTTCTTGCAGCCGTCAAGTCCCCTAAGGTTAGGGCCTTCTCCCATTTTTCTTTTGCTTCTTCTCTCGTCTCTCTACGCTCTCTTATAGTCTCTTTTTTCAGGATGGGAGCTTCACCATCAAAAACAAAGATGGGTTGGATATTCGATTCGAAAAGGTTTACTGTGCGGTAGAAGACACCGCTCAAATGCGATGTCACTCTCATTTTTCGATCCATCAGAGGAGTGCCATCGGGCTGTCGAACGACGCTTAGAAAAGCGTAGAGATAGTTTAGCGCGTCGATAGCTAGGGTTCGACCACTTAGTTCTTCCATACTAACTGCTTTCTTGATCATTAACTCTCCTAATCTCTGCACTCCCATTCTTTGACTCACCCGTCGCAGCAGAGCTTACCAATAGCACAGCGGATGTATGCGTTTCTCCTCGCCTGTCGGTAATGTTAGTCTTCGCTTACTGCAAGGAATTCTGCTCCGGGCTTGATTGCCTCGATACGCCTTTTTGTCTTTGTTATTCTTGATACGTGAATTATTCCGTTTATTTCAAGATCCATTAGCGCCTTATTCAGGGTCGATGGTGACACTTCTCCGTACTCCTTCTCTATTAGTGCAATCAGTTCATTGTCCAGTATCATGCCTTGGTGTTTCGCTAGAACGGATAGGATTACGTTTCTTAGTGGAAGTGGATTCCAATAGCTTTGCTCCATTATTAACCACTCTTTCCCGCTTTCATTAATGATATGTTTTTTACACGACAGGTTCGGATTGAGCGATCCATTGTCTCTTCAAATAATCATTGAATGATTCGTATCTCCTTATTACATCAGGCGTGACGATTGGATGTATTTTCTTCATAGCTTCCCTAAAATGTGTAGAACCCACCTTCAGACTTCTTTCTCTAATGGCAAGTATGGCTGCTTCTCTACACAGATTCTCGAGGTCGGCTCCCACATATCCGTCTGTATCGCTAGCTATTCTTTTGAGATCAACATCTTCTCTCAGCGGAGTATTTCGAGTGTAGATTGTTAGTATCTCAACCCGTTCGCTTGCATTTGGCGGTGGAACATAAATCAATCGGTCTATTCTTCCGGGTCTTAGCAAGGCAGGGTCAAGGACGTCGGGGCGATTTGTGGCGCATATGATAGCAACATTCTCGATGGTTGCCAACTCGTCCATCTCTGTAAGGAGCTGACTAACGACTCGTTCTGGAACATTCGAGCCGTTAGCATTGTACTCTCTCTTTCTAGCTATGGAGTCAATCTCGTCTACAAACACCACAGCTGGCGCAGCGGACCTAGCCTTTCGAAAGATTTCACGAATAGCTTTCTCGGATTCTCCGACCCACTTGCTTATTACCTCAGGGCCTCGAATGCTGATGAAGTTTGCTTCGCTTTCGGTTGCAACAGCCTTGGCTAATAGGGTTTTACCACAGCCGGGTGGACCGAAGAGAAGAGCGCTTCTAGGGGGTTTAACACCCATTTTTCTGAATTCTCTAGCTTTCTTCACAGGCCATTCAACGACTTCCAACAACTCTTGCTTTACTGATTCAAGGCCTCCAATGTCATTCCAGTGAAAAGAAGGCATCTCAACAAGAATTTCTCTCAATGCAGAGGGTTGAATGTTCTTGAAAGCTTCGTCGAAGTCCATCATTGAAATCTTGAGGTTGTCCATTATTTCACTCGGTATGATCTCTTCCTCAAGAACTATGGAGGGAATGTGGCTACGAAGAGAATGCATCGCCGCTTCCCGGCAAAGTGCAGCCAGATCTGCCCCAACAAAACCATGCGTCTTCTCACTTATTTTCTCTAAGTCGACGTCCTCTGCCAAGGGCATCCATCTAGTGTGAATCTGCAGAATCTCTAGTCGCTCCTTAGCCGTCGGAACTGGCAACTCTATCTCACGATCAAATCTTCCGGGTCTCCTTAGCGCAGGGTCAATAGAGTTTGCCCTGTTTGTAGCACCAGTTACGATAACTCTTCCTTTGCGTTGCAGTCCGTCCATGAGCGATAGTAGTTGAGCGACTATCCTTCTCTCAACTTCGCCTGTAGTGTCTTCTCTCTTCGGAGCAATAGCATCAATTTCGTCAATAAATATTATCGCTGGAGAATTGTCTTCTGCCTCCTTAAACACCTCTCGAAGATGTTTTTCAGATTCTCCGTAGAACTTGCTAAAGATCTCTGGTCCATTGATAGCTATGAAATGTGCATCCGATTCATTTGCCACGGCTCTGGCTAGCAATGTCTTGCCGCAACCAGAGGGACCATACAATAGTACTCCACGGGGAGGCTCTATGCCGAGTTTTTCAAAGAGTTCGGGATGCTTGAGTGGAAGCTCGACTATCTCTCGCAGCTTGAAAATAGCGTCGTTTAACCCCCCAATATCTTCGTAAGTGACGTGGGGTATGTTCTTAGCTTGAGGCAGGCGGTGAGGCTTATCACTTATACGGAGAGTCGTCTGAGGTTTTATGATTACGACGCCGCTGGGCCTTGTCTTTGTAACTACAAACGATAGCCCTTTGGTTATCATGGTAACTGAGATTGTATCTCCTTGTGTAACGGGGTAGTTGACCAATCTGTTCTTCACAAATGCTTCGAAGTCAGGATCGACTGAAGGCCTCTTTGTTAAGGGTGTAAGAACCAACGATAATGCCGGCTTCTCGGAGGCTTTCTTAACGAAAACCTTGTCTCCTAGACCTACGCCAGCATTTCTTCGTAAGTAACCATCCATCCTAACCATTCCGGGTTCATCATCCTCAGGACGTGTGGACCACGCTATGGCCGCGGTCACACGTTTACCCCTGATTTCAACTATATCTCCTGTTTGGATCTTAAGCTTCCCCAGCACATCACTACTAAGCCTAGCTTTGAACCGACCTACGTCTTTTCTATGTGCTTCCTCAACCTTAAGCTGCAAACCGCTTGTACCTTGCAATATCATCACTTCGCACTTAGGGGAATGAGATGTCTACCTGTTTTTGAAAGACTCTCATAAACTATACAAACATCCAAACAGAAAGAAAATCCACCAAGGTTTTTCCACAAATAAGGCATCCAAGAAGAGGCATTGAGAACCTTGTACTGGTCGATGCCCATCTTTACTATATTAGATGAAGTTGACATATATGTTGTATGGGTGCATCCCAAAGAAACTGGGTTCTATAACCTACTGCAGAACTCAACCTGCACATCGCTGACTCCTTCGACCCCTCTTATGGTTTCTTCTATTAGATCCGTTCCGCCCGCTTCATCAGGTAAAACCAAGTTAAGCCTTAGAGCTCTTATTCCAAACCCTATGTCCTCGATTTCGGCTTTCTTTATGGAAACCTTTTGGGGCAACTTGTCTGATATAGCATTCTGCAGTTCTTCCAAGCTGGTATCAACACTTTCCGGCATGATTTTAACAACTGCGAGAACTTTAGCCATCTTGAACACCAAATCCATTGATTCCTGTCAGTAGAGAGAATGGATCCTACCGCCTTTTGGATTTCTTTTATTCTTTGTGCTTCAACAAGCTTCAGAAACAAATTGCATCTTGCGGAAAACCTTGATATGATCCAATGAATGATCTCTGATTGGCTGCTATTAAGGCCCAGTAAAATTGCATTTTGCGCAGCGGTAAGTATTTCCAAATTTCCTGCATTTACCGCAACGCCATATCGTAACTTCACCGCAATTCGGGCACATGAAGTGCACTGCTTGATCGCCTGGCTGTATGAAACGACCACAGCTTGTGCAGGCAGGCATTTGAATTCGAGACATCTTTGATTATCACCAGGTTTCTATGTTTAGGGGCTTAAGTCCTCCGAAAAGTAGGGCACAACCATATTTAAATCTAAGGTCTCAAGCCAAGAGATCTCAGTGACTTTAGGATCTGATGCACGAAGTCCAGACATATTGGGGGTAATTGTACAGAACGCTGGAACAATCCTTAGCCTTGGATTTAGGATTCTCTCCCTCTTATGTGGATTCTAATATCCTCAGTAATTGCGGAGGGTAGAGGAAGGTCCTTCATGGTCACGAGACCAGGGTTAGCGTTGATCACTTTGGGAATTGAGTTTATGATTGTGGCAACGGTTCCAATGTCCCCGTGAACGCCACCCTCTATTTTCTGATAAATGTTGGGAACTCCTTCGATAGTGATGGCATCGTACTCTTCTTTTACACCTGCGTGTGATACGAATTCCAGCATTATAACCTTTCTTCCTTCTTTGACGCCATAGGCTACGCTTTTTAGACCGGCTACCTGACCGGGTTTTACTGTTATGTAGGGAGTGACGATCTTCCCTTCGGCAATTACGGGCGCTGGTCGGAGTTCCCGTATCTCTTCTAGGTTCCATCCCAATGCATCAGCTATCATGGCTATGGACTCGATAAGCCCAACATGTCCAGTGATCTTCTTCTCTTCAATCATTTTCTTGAATTCCTCAGGTAGGAGTCCAGTTCCAATTTTCTTTTGGTACGGGATTCTGCGTTTTGAGGAGTTCATCATTCTTGTTACTTTAATTGTCTTAACGTCTTGGCAGGGTCCGGTAAGAGTGATTGGCAACGTATCCATCAGGTAACCAGGGTTTATACCCGTACCTAAGACCGTGACTCCGTTCTCTCTGGCTAGCTCATCAATTTCGTGAGCGAGTTCTGGATACTTGTAGTATGGATAGGACAGCTCCTCACAGGTGGATACCACGTTGATCCCGGCTTTGAGGCATCTAGCTATCTGACGGTATACATCCCTCAGGTAGGAAGTAGTTGAGTGAATGACGATATCGGCTTTGACTTTGGAAAATAGAGCGTCTATGTCATCGGTTATTGCAACTCCTAACGTTTTGCTTAATTCAAGAACCTCACCTAAGTCTTTCCCAACCTTATCCTTCGCGATGTCGACAGCCCCCACTACTTCTAATCCCTTCTTATCTAAAGCAGATTTGGCTATGCGGCTTCCTAAGGCACCAATACCGAACAGAATCACTCTGACTTTGTCTGTGATATTGAAACCTCCATTTATTTCCTAAGACAATGTTTTGTACCCGTTTTCCTCATAAGATTTACCTGGGCACACGTTCTATGAGGCGGCGAGGAGTGACAACAGCAGACGCAGGAGCATTTGACGGAGTGACCGGCAAACCAATTCCCGTATTTGATGGTCTGGATGTCGATGGAGATGCTTTGATTGTTAAGAGAATCGTCGAAATCCCGAAAGATTAGGATCGATAGTAGCAAAATGCTCTCTATATGATCCCCAAGAAAGAGAGAATGAAAGTAAGTATTATCCTTGGGTCCCTTATTATTGCCTTGATTAACTGTGATTGTAAGTCTATGTCTCCTTTCTCTTCCATCAGATTTGTCAATCCTGTTCTGCTTGCTGTGTGAATTAGCCTATCTATTAATACATCTGGCAAACGATTTAGAAAGCGGCGAAGCTGGAGCATCAAGACAAACTCTTGGCCAAGTTCCCTTCGCCACACTCTCTCGTACTTCTTAAGGAAATCTTGACTGAAGTCGTTCGAGAACAGACTCTCCACAACGACCTTGCTGGCTATTCTTGCGCAAACACCTCCTGTTATTACTCCTCCACCCGTGGTAGGCTTGGTCTGCCCAGCACAGTCGCCTACAGCTAGAAATCTATCGGCAAAAGTCTTCCGGATTGGTCCCCCAGTTAGCACATTTCCTCCATAGATCTTTCTTATTCTTGCCTTACTGAGCGTATCTGCAACGAGTCTGTTATGTGAGACGAAATGCTTCAACAGCGAATACGCCTTAGGCACCTTAGAGGCTAGACCGACTCTTGCCGAGTCACTACCTGTTGGAATGACCCATGCAAAGAACCCGAGGGCGTATTTTCTTCCTAGGAATATTTCAACAAGATCTTCCCTTTCCAATTTAACATTGCTCATCTCAAATTGCGTTGCGTAGAGCTTCATTCTTGGATTAGGCGAGTCTAACCCAAGTTGACTTGTCAGCTTACATTGCGCTCCTTCCGCTGAAACAACTACCTTCCCCCAAAAGGTTTTTTCAGTCTTAACGCTTCTCGCACCCCTAATCTCAGCTACAATAACGGCCCCTGTGTTTTCTATTCTTATTGATTTTGCCTTGGCGTTCGACAGTAGCTGGGCTCCGCACCCAGTGGCATCGCTAACAAGTTCTCTGTCCAGTGACACCCTATCTATGACATAAGCTTGTTCATCTCGTCTCTCAACAGTTAGGCTGTCTCCTGCCGGTGAGAAGATCCTCGCCCCTCTAACCTTATTCAACACCACATCCTTTGATGGTGTTACGCCCAACCTGTGAAATCCTCTGACACTAATTAGGCCTGCGCAATGTGGTGGCTCGCCTACTGTCTTATGTTCTTCCAGAATCCCGACTTTCAAACCTTTCTCAGCAATTCCCTTTGCAACGATCGCACCTGCAGGTCCTCCACCAATAACTACTGCGTCAAGATCGTCAGAGCGATTCACTTAAAACTCACCGTACCCTACTTATGATACCTAATTGCTATATCCCATACTAGGCAGTTTAATAGACGAAATAACGCTCGGTGAAAGTTCGTACTTGTATCTCAATTAGTACTAATTACTCTTATACGCTATCGGACAGGCGGAACCAGATGGACAGGAGGGCATCGCCGTTGGCGGTTGAATTCGAGTTCAAGCAAGTCATCGTCTTGAGAACTGACATAAAAATGTCTAAGGGTAAACTCGCTGTGCAAGCATGCCATGCTTCTGTAAGCGCCTTGGAAAATGCCAGAAGGATGCACCCAAGTTGGGTTAGGTCTTGGCTTAATGAAGGACAGAAGAAAGTTGTGGCCAAGGTTAGAAACCTCGAGTCTCTTGAAAGGCTTAGACGCCAAGCCGAAAAGGACGATTTGCCTAACGCGCTGATAGAAGACAAGGGTCTTACGGAGATACCTCCTGGTACTGTCACAGCATTAGGAATTGGACCGGCTCCGGAAGAAGACATAGACAAGATCACGCGCGATCTTCCACTACTCTAAGTGTGTGCCAACTGTATTCGGAGTGATCGGCATGCTAGATGCTCCCAAGACCGAGCAGGAGATAGGCATTGAAGTATATGCAACATCCTCAAAGGGGATTGGTGGAGTCATAAGACAAAAGTATGAAGACTTCATTGTCAAGGAAATCTCTCTGCTAGCACACGGCATACAAGACTTGGAAAATACCACAGAAACGTCAAAGTACTCAATTTTCTGGCTTGAGAAGCGAGGACTGGACACCATACTTGCGGTCAGGAAGATTGCTAAGAAACTCAGAGTCAGTGAGAAGAGATTCTCGTTTGCCGGTATGAAGGATAGAAACGCACTGACTTTACAGCAAGTAAGTGCTTGGAATATTCCACCTGAACGGCTGAAGGAGATCAGCCTCAACAGAATCCGAATCAAGGAAGTATCCTACTCTCATGATCCTGTGAATATTGGAAGCCACTGGGGTAACCAATTTCAGGTAGCAGTAAGAAAAGTGTTTCTGCCCGTTAAGGAGACAGAATATCGTCTTCAGAAGACAATTGAGGAAACAAGAACGAACGGTGGAATACCAAACTTCTTCGGTCACCAGCGCTTTGGATTAAGGCGTCCAATAACGCATCTCGTCGGCTTGGAGATGCTCAAGGGCAACCTCAAGGATGCAGCTATGGTTTTCCTCTCCAAGAACTCTCCTTACGAGAGGGATGAAGTTAGCGCATCAAGGGCAGAACTTTGGGCAACTATGGACTTCAAAGCCGCGCTTAATGACTTTCCAAATCAACTTACGTATGAATTAGCGATGCTTCGTAGGTTGTCTTCGCATCCAGATGATTTCGTTAACGCATTTAAGGCTCTACCAAGGAGACTACTACAGATGTTTGTACACGCAACACAAGCTTGGCTGTTCAACAAATTCATGAGTAGACGACTGAAAAAGGACATACGCCTTAACCAATGCCTAGATGGCGACTTGGTTGCACCCTTGGATGATAATGGGTTGATGACTAAAGAGTTGATCAAGGTCGATGACATTAACATCGATATGCTGAATGAACATGTAAGAAGTGGCAAAGCAGTCGTGGTATACCCTGTTCCTGGCTTCGATATGACCTTACCTAGAGGAGTGATGTACGAGATAGTTAGGGAAGTTATGGATCAAGAGGGCCTGATTCCAAGAAGCTTCTGGGTGAATAAGATGCCTGAAATCAGCTCAACCGGCACATTTAGACCCGCAATCATAATATCTAAATACTTCAAGGTAACACCGTCTTCTTCAACTATCAAGAATGAGTCCAAGGCAACGTTTGAATTCTCACTTGCACGAGGAAGTTATGCTACGGTGGTTCTCAGAGAATTCATGAAGAACGATGATCCACTGGCAGCAGGTTATTGAAACAGAGACACTGCAGAAGTTATTAATTACTGTATTATGAATTGATGATAACAACGTGGGCTGATCTTATGGTATTCGATGAAATGAATGATCTTAGAAGGACGCACTTCTCAAAAACAGTGACTTCATCTTTGCACGGGTCTGAAGTAGTCGTAGCAGGTCATATCAATCGGGTCAGAGACATAGGGAAAGTTAAGTTCATTGAACTTCGTGATAGCGATGGCTACTTGCAGATCACGGTATCGGCTGACAAGACAAGTAAAGAAGTGATGGACAAGGTCAAGAAACTAGGCAACGAGTTTGTGATAATGGTTAGAGGTATCGTCAATGCAAATCCTAGGGCTCCCCGTGGCGTGGAGATACTTCCTTCGGCTCTGAAGATCCTTAATTCGGCTGAATACCCGCTACCACTGGATCCGACAGGTGTGGTCCCAGCCGACATTGACACGCGACTCAATGCAAGAGTCTTGGACGTGAGACGTCCTAGGCCTCATGCAATCTTCAAAATCGAGCATGTTGCCCTACAGTCAATTCGTCACTCCTTGTCTTCTAGAGGGTTCATTGAAATAGATACGCCAAAGCTAATAATTAGTGCAACAGAGGGAGGAACACAGCTTTTTTCTGTTCAGTACTTTGAGAAGATATGCTACCTGAGGCAATCAGCACAACTCTACAAGGAACAACTATCAAGCTCATTCGATAGGGTTTTTGAAATAGGACCTGTCTTTAGAGCTGAGGAACACAACACCACTAGACATCTTAACGAGTTAACTCAAATTGATATCGAAGCAGCATTCATGGACTACGAAGACGTAATGAAGATACTAGAGGAATTGATCGCCGAGTGCCTAAAAGAAATAGTTAAGAACTGCTCCGAAGAACTAGCGGCACTTGAAAAACATATCAAGATACCAAGTACACCATTTAGAAGATTAACATACGCGGAACTGATAGAAGAGTTGAAATCGAGCGACATAGCCATAGAATGGGGCCAAGATTTTGAGCTTCACCACCTCAAGGCTCTTGGCCAGAAATTCTCGGAGTTCTTCTTCATTAAAGACTGGCCAACTAGGTTAAAGCCATTCTACATCAGGCCGAAGTCTAGTGAACCGACCGTAAGTGAATCATTCGACTTACAGTATGGTTGGCTTGAGCTTGCGAGTGGTGGGACTAGGGTTCACAACAAAGAGTTGTTGATAAACAGGTTGAAAGAACAGGGGCTAGACCCTGGGCAATTTAGGGGTCATCTGCAAGCATTTGAGGTCGGCATGCCTCCACACAGTGGTTGGGCGGTTGGCCTCGCAAGACTTATGATGGTGATAACTGGGGTTGACAACATCAGGGAATGCGTCTTTTTCCCACGGGATAGAGTCAGGTTGACCCCATAAGAGTACCATATCCCTAGACTGGAGACAGGAATTCTACTTGGAGAGTTCCCGTTTCTTGATCCTAAGGTCTGCTCGGTGGCAATTACGGCACCGTTTAGCTGATATGGGGTTCTTTGACCCGCAATATCGACATATCTTGAAATATAGCAGGTGTTGTGCTGCAAGTCTTCTCTTTTCAGGATCGCCTATTGGCAACATTGGTCACCTAGCGACGAGATGAACTTTCAATACTCTACTTTTGAGAGAGGGTAAGGAGGAATATAACACATTATAAAAGTTTCGCTATTCTTTGATTAATTTGGCGACCTCAGATGGCTTACTAGCAACGTCTACGCCAGCTTCCTTTAGTGCCTTGATCTTAGCCTCCGCTGTTCCAGAGCTTCCGCTGATTATGGCGCCAGCGTGCCCCATCCTTTTGCCAGGAGGAGCCGTTCTTCCCGCTATGAATGCTACAACATGCTTCTCGAATTTCGTTTTTGATATGAATCTGGCTGTTGTCTCCTCGGCATCTCCCCCTATTTCCCCAATGATTGCCACACTCTCAGTCTCGTCATCATCCCTGAACATTTCCAGCACTTCGACGAAGTTCAGTCCAGTCACAGGATCCCCGCCTATCCCTAAACACGTCGACTGCCCGATCCCTGAGTCTGTCAAGTTTGCAGCAATCTCATAGGTTAGAGTTCCTGATCTGCTGACAATCCCCACGTTTCCCCTTCTGAATACATGCCCGGGCATTATTCCCAGTTTGCATTCGCCTGGAGTTATTACTCCTGGTGTATTGGGACCGATTATTCTTGCTCTCTTCTCCTTAGCCATTCTAGTTATTACAAGCTCGTCATGAACAGGAATCCCTTCAGTTATCACCACGATTGGGTCTAGCTTAGCGTCCATGGCCTCTAAAGCAGCATCTTTTGCAAACGGGGCTGGAACAAAGATTATAGATGCATTAGCGTCGTGTTCTTTCAGAGCTTCATGGGCTGAATCGTAGACATGTATTCCTTCAACAGTTTCTCCTCCTTTCCCGGGCGTGACTCCTGCAACAATCTTTGTCCCATAGTCAAGCATTAATCTTGTGTGGAAAACTCCTTGGCGACCCGTTATTCCCCAGACGATTGCTTTTGTTTCCTTGCTGACAAGTATAGCCATGAGATGCGCTCACCTCATTCCCTTTTGTTGTGAATGGGACACTTCTACCGCTTTCCTTGCTGCGTCCTCCATGGTATCCAGAACTTCTATTTCCGCTTCATTGAGGATCTTTTTCCCTTCAGCTTCATTGGTTCCGATCATTCTTACAACCAGTGGTATGTTGATTCCAATGCTATTCCTTCCATCGACCATTCCGCGAGCCATATCATCGCAACGGGTTATCCCACCAAGTATATTGATTAAAATAGCTTTGGCATTTGGATGTGAATCAACTATTTTGAGTGCTTTCATCATTCTTTCAGAACTAGCCCCGCCGCCGACATCGAGGAAGTTTGCTGGCTTCCCCCCAAATAGATCGACCATATCAAGAGTTGCCATGACGAGCCCAGCCCCATTACCTATTATTGATACTTCTCCATCGAGCTCAACGTAAGACATACCAGCTTCCCTTGCTTCCGCCTCACGTTTGTTCAACTCACCAAGAGTCGCGACCCTTGACTCAAGGTCCTTGTGGCGGAAAATGGCGTTATCATCTATGTTCAATCGAGCATCCGCCGCAATAAAGACACCTTCACATGTCCTAACAAAAGGATTACTCTCAACTAATTCAGCATCAAATTCATGCATTATCTCCCAAAGTTTCAAAATGACCTTCGAGACGTCAACTAGTTCATTGCCAGAAAATCCAACTTCCTTCGCAACTAATCGTGCCTCGAATTCACACATACCCAATACTGGGTCAATGTATCTTCGAACGATCTTCTCCGGGGAATCTCTCGCCACCTCTTCTATGTCCATTCCACCCATTGAACTGGCGAGGACTACAGGACTACGTTTTGAACGATCTATAGTTATCCCGAAGTAGAATTCATGTTGTATCTTGAGCTTCTCTTCTACCAAGACACCGCTAACATCCAATCCCTGAATCTTTGTACCGAGCACTAACCGCGCTCCTTCTTCCGCTTCATTTGGAGTGTTAGCGAACTTGATTCCACCCGCTTTGCCTCTCCCCCCCACTAATACTTGTGCTTTTAACGCAACTGGGCAACCTATCTCCTTGGCTAACTTCTTAGCTTCTGCGGGCTTTGTTGTGTAGCCCCTCTTAGGGACTCGTATTCCATGTTTCTCGAAAACGGATTTTGCTTCATGCTCGAAGAATCTCATTGGTACTTCTCTCCTACCTCAGAATCAGACAAGGAAAATCTCTAGGGTCAGGAATGCTCACTGTCTTCTCACGTGGATCACTCTGCGAGTGTCGTTTACTTATTACATTCTTGGGTCTATTAAATTTAGGTTCATGATGCATTGCGGATGTCCATTAGCTTTATAAACGAAGCAATCATTAACCAAACCCATCCAATAGTATATGCAAAGTTGTGCCTTAGTTGCAGTGATTGCTAGAGAAAAAGGAAATAGAAGGTGAGAATCGGAAAATGCCAGAAAGATCCAAGTCTGAGGAAAACACTGTTTTTGTTGGAGTCAAGCCCCCAATGAACTATGTTCTCGCTGCCATAACACTGTTCCATGACAATGCGAAGCAGGTCAGTATAAAGGCGCGAGGACGGGCCATAAGTCGTGCGGTGGATGTAGCTGAGATAGTACGCAATAGGTTCATGTCGGACGTTAAAGTCAAGGACATCCTGATCGGAACAGAGCAGATAACTGGGGAGCAAGGTAACAAGATCAGTGTAAGCACGATTGAAATAACAATTGTCAAGGACTAAGCCAAGACAACCGCTATCCCCAATCCTACATCCCCTTTCTTTTTTGATCATTCTGTAGTGGCTTGCGTTTTAGTAAAGTTTTTATTTATGGGTATTTATCCCGTATTCAGCTTATTAGCAGCTGAAAAGACTATCTGAGATGTATGACCCAAAATGAAGATGCCAGTATGTAGCATTGACATTAGGAGCGGATTCCTGTGCGGTAGATGCCAAGATAAGTTGGATAAAGGCTTGATTACTCAGCTGGATATAGATATTGCCAAGGAACTTCTTTCGCTCGAAGATAAGTTTCCTGGTCTAAAGGAAGTTGAGTTTAGAAGAGCAGTCGACACTGGATCCATGATAATCATAATCGTCGGACCGGGAAACTCATCCAGCATATTTGGGTCAAAGAGCAAGGTTGTCAAGGAACTTGAGAAAAGGTTCAACAAGAAATTCAGGGTAATAGAAGAGAATTCCAACATAAGGAGAACCATTGAGGATATGGTGACCCCAGCAGCATTACTTGGAATAAACACTCTGTGGCTTCCAGATGGAAGCCTAGAAAAGAAGGTAAGACTAAGTCTGAGCGACTCAAAGAAGTTGCCTGCTGATATCCAAATAATAGAAGAAACCGTGAAGGTCCTAACTGGTGAGAAGATTAGGATAGTATTCGAGTGACAATCTGATCTGCAAACAAAGTCGCTAAAATCATAACAAACGACAGCAAGATGAACATGCAACTAGAGAATCTTATTGAGAGGATGCTAGAGAAGAATAGTGGTATGGCAGGGGGCGGGTGATCTAGCCTGGTTATGATGCCACGCTCACACGATGAAGACAAAGAGGAGCATACCGTGGTTGGACATGCCCGCTGAGCACGTTCAACGATTGTCGAGAGTTCGAATCTCTCCCCGCCCACCAAACCTCTCGCACAAAGTTGGTTAATGTTCTTCCCTGCCTAACGTCTGATAGTCTGCCTGGAGGTAGAATGGAATGCCAAGAGAACTCAGTGAAAAAGAAACTGAAAAATTTGTGGAGTTATCGAAGGAAGCTCAGGAATGTAGGGTTAAACGTATTGGTGACATAGTTAAACTTAAGTTGAGAACTGGTCGGTATCTATATACATTGAAGGTCAGACCTGGAGTGGCCGAAGAAATAGTAAAAAAACTTGCCTGTCCTGTCACGGAGAGCTAAGAGCGATTGTTTATCCTAGCTGCGAAACATCTCGCTATCTTCTCCATATTAAAGAGAGAGTATCATGAAGGCTACTATCGGAATTGCCCCAATCAGACTAGTCAATGGGAGACCTGGCAGAAATTCTCTCTTCTTGAGAAGTTGCAGTGTAAGTACTGATCCTATGAATATCCCTATCATGGAAGACGCGCAGGCAATCAGTCCAAACTGTGTTTCAGCGAGAGAAATTAACATAGAGTAGATTCCGAGATCACCAAGTCCTATCTCCCAGTCGCTTGAGACATAACTTAGACCAGGAATTAGTTCCTCTCCTTCTTTAGACACTTTTACGATCTCTTTTATTGGTCCACTTCTAACCGAGTATATGTCGTAAATTGATATACCCGTTACCATAAGCAGACCCGTCCATAACGGCAGAGCTGTCCCGAGCAAAGTACCTATCCCCCCTCCGTATAATACGGCTACAATGTTTTTTGCTTTCTGAGAGACTCTGGCGCTCAGTATTATGTAAACAAAGATGATGTTTAGAACGAGACTTAGGGGAAATGCAACGACGAAGGCCAGATCCCCCTGAATCCAGTTGAAGCCTACCAGTATAGCACTCGCTAGGATCAATGAGAATATGGTGAAGCCCGCTAGGAGGAAGCCGGCCCCAATGAACAGCTTCAGGAAAAGTCTTCTCCGTTTCTTCAGTATTATCAGCAGTATTAGTCCCCCTATGAGCGGTAAGCTGGAGAGAATTATGGCATTAATGGCTGCTGCAGCAATCCCACCCTGTGATTCGGGGATAAACTCAATTGGCGTTATGTAAATGGCACTTATTGTTAAGAAGGTGAAGATTGCTGAGAATATGATTGAGGCGGCTATTGGCGCTAAGAATGATGCCCCATGGTCGAGACGCCTCTTTTTCCTAGATGAGGTTCCTGATGATGGAGTACTCAAACCGACCATCCCTTTACAGCAATATGTTCTAAGACTCACTAGTTTTAAATTAATGTTACGCTGATCAATATAATATTGTAAGGGGGTCTTCCATTAATGACAAAGTTCTCCGCAAGAAGATTGCTCAAGACGCAGATCCTTGATGATCAGGGGGAAAAGATCGGCAGGCTAAAAGATGTTATCGTTGAGACGCGTACGGGAAACATTGTTTCGCTAGTAATCGATAAAGTAGATTCAACTGTAGCTTCTGAGGTTGCTGAGAAACTTCCTACGGGTGAGTCAGTCGTTCCTATTTCGGTCGTAACGTTTGACGAAGGCTCTGTGATCCTGGATAGAAGAAAGCTTAAGCTTCTGTCCCTAAAGAGGGGTTTGAAGAAGAAGATCATTTTAGCCAAGGATTCTGTCGTCAGGACAGACATCTAGGAGCGCATCATTGTAACGTATGGCAATCTCCGTTGTTTGGAGCAATAGCGGCAATTCCTAACTCGTTGTTGATCCTCTCAGCAAGGGATGTGCAGCTCTCTTCCTCTCCATGCACGACATAGACCTTTGTTGATGAGTTCAATCTCTTTAGGATCTCCCAGAGCTCTGATTTTCCGCAATGACTGGAGAAGTCAAAGAACCTTACCTTGGACTTCGCTTTCCTTTTTTCTCCGTTGTTAGACACATATGCTCCTGTCTCAATGAGATTCCTACCAGTTGTGCCAGGTATCTGAAAACTAACTAGGAAGATGCCATTCTTGGGGTCTTGCGAAAGGGCGTTCAAGTAACCTACAGCGGCCCCACCTTCAAGCATGCCTGCGGACGCGATTATTATGCCAGGATTCGACACCGCTCTCTCCTTGTCTCTCTTGCCGTGAACCCAGAGTGCTTTCTCTAGAGCTCGACGGAGAAGAGAATAGTCTCTGACGAAACTGGGATTGCGCAGGAATATCTTGCTCGCAGCCCTAACCATGCCATCTATGGTAATCGGGTAGTCAACACCATACTTCTCCAGCACACAGAGGATCTCTTGCGCCCTTGCCACAGCGAAAGCCGGAATAAGGACTTTCCCTCCGTCTCCTTCTAGTGTTTCTTTAATGGCGTCGACGAATTCCTTCTCAGTGTCTTTTCGCTTTGGGTGATCTTGAAGGGCATATGTTCCCTCGATAACAATAACGTCCATTGATGAAACGTCAATCTTGGCCCCCTCGAGGAGCCGGGTTTCAACAGTATTTATATCGCCAGTCACGAAAATTCTTTTACCCTCAGTTTCGATAAGGGCAGATATGCTCCCAGGAATATGACCAGCGTCCGTGAAATTGAGTAATAAATTATCGTTCAACTTGACTTGTTCCCCAATGTTGACAGGCTGACTTCTCCTAACCATTCTAGTTAATTCGTTTTCCTCAAATGGGAGCAGTTCCCCACTCAATTTCAACTCATCTGATATTAGGAGTTCCGTTAGTCCAAGTGTCATCTTGGTAGTGAATAACCTTACATTTCCTGAGACATAGAGTAATGGTATTGCACCAGAATGATCGAGATGAGAGTGAGTAAGTACTATGGCCGATAACTCGCGAGGTGAGCATGGCAGCGGAAAATGAGGGGTTCCACTCATGTAAACCCCATAATCAACCAAGACGGACTTATTGTTCGACTTCAGTAGAACAGCAGACCCACCTATTGTGCGACATCCACCTAAGAATTGTAAAAGCGTTATCGGGGAACCCCCTAAGTTAAATAGTGCGCAGACTCCATTGACGTGTGAATTGCGTCGAATACGACCTGAGAAGCGCGGTCTTCACTCAGAGAATTAAATCTTACCATAAACTTAAATAAACATTTCCAAGTCTTCCGTTCTTGAAAGAAAGTGAGATAAAGTTGATCTAACAATACCTTGAATAGAGCGAATCGTTGAAGAGACCCAGCGGTAATCTGGCAGGTGACTCCGACTTGGCTATAAGGATAGTCATCGATGATGAGGAAAAGATCGAGGGTTGTTGTCTCGTGACAGGTTTCCATGGAATAGGGCTAACAGGATATATTACAATAAATCACCTCGTGAAATCACTGCATGCTCGTCCTATAGGTTATGTGGAAACCCAACAACAGCCTGCGTTGATTTCACTGGCGGACGGGAGAATATCATTTCCGTTCGAGTTCTTCAGACATGGCGACATCGTGATTCTCTTTCCAAGGTTTCAGCCCAAGCGTTCTGAGGTAAGGGAATTCACGCATGAAATAATAAACTGGATTGTCAAGAACAAGTTTAAGGAAGCCATATTGATTGGTGGGTTAGACAATCGGTTCAAACAAGAAAATGAAGTCATGCGTTGCGTACCAACAAGAGCTTCGCTTGAAAGAGCTAAGAGTCTAAACGTCCCGCTACTAGAAGAATCGCTTTTCGTGACTGGACCCCTCGCCTTAATGCTAGCATACTCTGAGATGAAGGGCTTCCCAGCCATTGCCTTCCTACCTTACTCGGAGAGGGGGAGACCAGACCCTAGAGGAGCAGCACTAGCGATAAAACAAATCAACACCTTGTTCAACTTGAACGTAGATGTTTTTGAACTAATCAACGATGCCAAGCGGATAGAGGACGAGGTCACCAAGATAATAGATGGTCAAAAGGAAAAGGTTGGTTTGGATTCCCAGACTATGTACACGTAGCGTCCATTCATTTGATAACTCATTCTTCAACTGAAGTGCTTCTCGTCCACGTCGTACACCAGAGTTTTCACGATACTCTACACCTTCTGAAGTATCTGAAAACATTTATGAGAAGACAGGTTTAATTGAGCTACTTGTTTGCTTTCCATTAGAAGAGAGGTGATCAATTGTGGGTGAATACGCCGTCAAAGACATCAACCTAGCAAGCGAAGGACAGAGAAAGATAGAATGGGCAGAGTCTCATATGCCCGTTTTGACGAGGATACGTGAACGGTTCCAGAAGGAGAAACCCTTGGCTAACAAGAAGGTATCTGCTTGTCTTCACGTGACCAAGGAAACAGCAGTGTTGGTCAGGACACTCAGAGCAGGTGGAGCTGAAGTCGCATTGTGCGCATCAAACCCCCTATCGACACAGGATGACGTCGCTGCGCAACTAGCTAAAGAGGGCGTCAAAGTTTATGCTTGGAGAGGCCAAAACAATGACGAATACTACGACTGTGTTAATAAGGTTCTTGATTATACTCCCAATATTACACTGGATGACGGGGCTGATCTAATCACAACTATTCACACTAGACGAACAACATTGCTCAAGGGAGTCATAGGTGGGTGTGAAGAAACTACTACAGGAGTCATCCGGTTAAGGGCGATGGCG
The DNA here is from genome assembly GCA_030587605.1 of Candidatus Njordarchaeum guaymasense. GTDB lineage: Archaea > Asgardarchaeota > Njordarchaeia > Njordarchaeales > Njordarchaeaceae > Njordarchaeum > Njordarchaeum guaymasense. The sequence continues at coordinate 2,447 of JAUQYT010000017.1, read as the reverse complement.
AAACAGCAAGTTCTCAAGTACCCTGTTATAGCTATCAACGATGCTCAAACAAAATGGTTCTTCGACAATAGGTATGGCACTGGACAAAGCACAGTAGACGGGATATTGCGATCAACCACAGTTCTGTTAGCGGGAACGAAAGCCGTTGTTGCAGGATACGGATGGTGCGGCAGAGGAATTGCTACCCGTCTAAGAGGCATGGGGTGCAGAGTAATCGTCTCGGAAGTTAGCCCGCTGAAGGCTCTTGAGGCTGTGATGGATGGATTTGACGTCATGCCCATGGCGGAGGCAGCGAAGGAAGCTAAGATCTTCATAACTGCTAGCGGAGATAAAAAAGTAATAACAAAGAAACACATTGAGTCAATGCAGGACGGAGCAGTACTCGCGAACGCAGGACACTTCAACGTCGAAATCTGGATTCCAGACCTGGAGGAACTCTCCGTCCGCAAGAGACAAATGAGAGAAAATGTTGAAGAATACACGCTAAAAGATGGCCGGAGAATGTACTTGTTAGCTGAAGGGCGCCTTGTTAACTTGGCGGCGGCTGAAGGGCATCCCAGTGAGGTTATGGACATGAGTTTCTCAAACCAAGCCCTTTCAGCCGAATATCTGAGTCAACACGGTAAGACATTGAAACCAGACGTTTACCTGGTACCAGCAGATATAGACAGCCTCGTAGCAGAACTAAAACTGGAATCAATGGGAATCAAGATAGACAAACTAACAGATGAGCAGAAGAAGTACCTAACTGGCTGGGGCGAAGGAACTTAGTCTTCTTCGTCTCACAACATGACGGTAGAACCCAGAGCCAGACTCTTTCTCATCATTTATTGCGGTCCGTCGGTGAAAACCTAGCATGAAAAACGGGATCAGATGCAACGGAGAAGCCCAGAGGGATGTAGCTAGAAAAGTCTATGTAGCTGACATATTGTCGAGTGATGAGAACGAATTAGGTAGGTTGAATGAAGAACGATTCAAGAAGGTCAAGGTTTTTGGGACTGTGCTGGACAAGAAACTTTTCCGAAGTGATACAAAGGTCGAGTACGCGTTCGCCTCAATCGACGACGGGAGTGGATTTGTGATAAGGTTGAAAGCTTGGGGCGCAGATGTAGTCCTGCTTGACGAGGCGGAGCTGGGAACCACTATTGATGTCGTAGGCAGAGTGAAGCACGGAAAAGATGAGGTTTACATTGCCCCCGAAATAGTAAGGAGAATTGACGATCCCAACTGGGAGATCGTGAGGGAACTTGAGATAGTTGAAGACCACCTGAGAGAGGGTAAAGCGAGATTAAGGAACGGTGACTCAACAGCCCATCGTCTCTCAGATTTGAAGTCAGAGATACTTCAAACAGTTGGTAGAATAGGGGGTAATACTGGAATCGATTATGATGAACTGCTTACATATATCAAGCATTTCAGTGAGGATGAAGTTAAAAAGGGTTTGAGAGAATTACTTAGTGAAGAGTTAATCTTTGAACCACGGCCAGGTCGCTATAGAACATGATCGCATAGGATTGGAGGTGTCTTACAGCTTGGGCGAGTATGATTACGGGTACCTACTAGACAGAGCAAGATCCTCGGTTCCTGAGAAATTGTTCGATAAGGACAGGTTCAATATCCCGCGCGTATCAACGTTTACGGAAGGAAACAAGACATTCATTCTCAACTTTAAGGAGATCTGTGACGTGCTAAACCGTGAGCCCAGCCAGTTAATGAAGTTCTTACTCCGTGAACTTGCAACATCGGGCTTGGTTCAGGGAAACAGAGCCATTTTCCAAGGTAGGTTTCCTGACGATGGCTTGGATGATCTCGTCAGAAGGTACACTAAGGAGTACGTGTTATGTCCGTTGTGCGGACAGCCTGATACAGTACTAAAGAAGGAAGGAAGGGTAACCATCCTTACATGTGAGGCTTGCGGAGCTAGGAACCCTGTGAAAGGTATATGATCAGCGAGTACACTGGACCCAGCTGAGGGAAACCAATGGATGTATATGTTCGGAAGTTCAAATCGCAAGGTGAAACTGTTGTAGCTGTTTGCGACTGTGGACTTCTGGGAAAGTGTTTTCAAGATGGGAAGCTGGTTCTGGATGTGAAGAGAGAATTCTACGAAGGATCCTTGGCTAGTGTAGAAGATGCGTTGAAAGTCATAGAAACATCCACAATAGCGAATATCGTTGGAGAAAAAATAGTATCAAGGGCAATCAAAGCTGGTCTAATATGTGAGGAGAGTGTCATAAGAATCTCCGGAGTTCCCCATGCACAGATGATCGTATTATGACACAACGATCTCACTGCTCGCAATCATAATGTCCATTTATGCCCCGCAGATTTTTTGTTGTAGGCGGATTACGTATGACCAAACGAAAGCGATTCTGCATCATCTGTGGCCGTGAGGAGACCCCAGCGATGGAATTGAGAGATGGTTTCTGCCCAAAGTGTCTGGCCGC
>JAUQYT010000013.1 GCA_030587605.1 Candidatus Njordarchaeum guaymasense | reverse complement strand
TTGTGAAAGCGTATTATCATGACTTAGCAGAAATGGGACTCGGCCTTTCACGGTCAAGGAGAGCTTTGTCAAGGGTATCCTTTACGCTAGGCTCTGGATCGAACCGCTGGCATCACGCGTGTGCTATGCGTCTACAGCGTTTAATTGAAAAGCAGGTTTAGAAGACTATTAAGTGTATGCGAGTCAGCATGTTCCGTAGCGTGGCTTGGCATGGCAGGATCAGGCGGTAGTGAGCTTTCGGAGAACCTCTCCATCAGAGTCACTAAGAGGGATAAAGAGTTGCTGGAGAAGATCTGTAGGGCTAGAGGTGAAGACCCTAGCGACTTCGTGAGAAGAGCTGTCAGAAAGGAATTCGCAACATTAAGCTATCTACCGGAAGAAGAGAAGAAAGCGCTAGGTGTCTGAGCCGATGTCCAGAAGGCCGTACAGTTTCAAGTCTGACACAAGTTTCCTAGAGAAACTTAGTCTGGGGGCCAACGGCACCAAGAGAACTCTTTCGATACTCGACTCCTTTGGACATAAAATGATTGAGCTGGAGAAAAATTCCCTTAGCGCTGACATTTGGAAAGATGTCAAGGTAAAGCGGCTGAGAGTTCCAGACCTAGTAGTTATCTGCCAAGAAAGAACTGATTCTGATCGATTTCGGGCGACGAGCATATGTCGAAAATAACTTCTCTAATTCCTCTCTAATGTCTGCTGGGAACGACTCGCTGTATTCAACCATGATGAAAGGCTCAGAGGATTCCGTAACCCATCCTGCCCCGATTATCGCGAGTGGGGGGATAGGTCTTCTCAGTCGCTGTAAAGTACTTCTTATCCAGCTTTCATTCGCTGACGGGTCATACTCTCTACTCTGTAAACCAATGCTATAGACGAAGCCGTAAGAATACTCAACATCTATTTTTCGAAACCACTCTCTATCAGGGTCGCTTGGTTGTATCTCATCCCAAACGAAGTCTCCTCTCTTTCTCCTGTGTCTAATAGGCACTAGTCGAACGCCCTTCGACTCACCGAAGCCCGTAACACCTTCAAAATAACTTCGCATTAGCGTTGGAGTGCCCTTGTTCCACTCTTCTTTCCTGATTTTGCTTTCAACTAAGAAAAGTCTGACGCAGTTTCTTGATCCCTCGAGAAACTGAAAAGCAATATCCGGTCTCCTCATCCTTTCGACTCTCTTCTCTCTCCCCCTCTTGGGGCCAACCTGCCTGTACTCATAATTGTCCTTGACTAAGGTTAGTGATTTCCATGAGCCATGTGGAGGATTGTAGTAAACCAAGTGCCACTTGTTTGATTGTGTGAGAATATTCAGAATCAGATTGTCAAGAAGGTCCTCACCAAAGCTGTTTGGTTGCCACCTAAGCAAGTCTTCTATAGTCACTGTCATAACACTAGACCTGAGCTCCACCGATCCACTATTATACACGTGGCAAATCGAACAACCTCGCGCCACAAATTGTTAGTGCGTGTGGAGAATTTGCTTTGGTTCTCTTTCTTTGCTTCAAGAAGTTGTTCTTTCCAAGTTCTCGGGACCAGCGGGCTGTAGAGCAGAGCTAGTCGCCGGCTGAATTGTCTCTTGTTTGCGAACACTACTCTCATTAGCCCAACGAGGCCCTTATCCGGTCTTGAAAAAGCCGGGCCTCCTGAGTCCATTACATAGCCCGCTATAGGCAAGAAGAGAATTGGTTCTCGTGAACTTTTCAAGTAACCCACGACTTCTCGTTCTAACGAAGGATATGCCTTAGTCAAGATATTCGCAAAATTGCTGGAATTGTAGATGAAAGCGATTTCATTTGGGCCGTCCTTGTATGACAGTGGGATGGACGCACAGAAACCTGTAGACTTCAGGTAGTCCAGTACTCTTCCCCCTCTGTATTTCCTCATATCTATCCCCCAATCTGAGGCAAACCTTGCTGCTCTATCTTCAATAGCTGAGTAGCTGATTGCCGGATTAATCACGTCTTTGTAGGCTGATTCTGTGGTTGTTACTTTTTTGAAGGGAATGCATTTCGATATGATCTGATCGGCAGTCCAGTTGTAGAATTGGTATCTCTCGGGCGGCTCAGAGTTTCCCTCAAGCGAGTCCCACCAAATGTCGACCAAAGCAGTCATATCTTCGAAAGCCGGGTCTCCATCTAAGAGCGTAAAATCTTCAGCAAGAAAATGTCGGACTTGCTCCAACATATCCTTCATCGCTCCGACAAACAAGGTTTGTACGCGGCCACTCGTCTGGCCCGTAAATGGGGATTCCTCATTGGCAGCAGATATCATTAGTGCACCTGCCAATTGAGCCAGTTTCTTTTCTCCTTCAACATTCTGTAAATGATGAGAGACTAGCTCGCTAGAAAGGCCTTCCTTATGCCATGGCCCTTGCACATACACGGTTAACGAAAGTGTTCGGTACAGGGCCATCAGAATAAGTTGTGCTATCTGAATTACGATGTTCGGATGTCTAAGACTTCGAAGATCGCCATCTTTAATCTCTGCATCACATGTTGGAATTACGTAGAGGAACGGGACCTTCTTTTCAGCCGACTGCACAATACGTGGCAATCGTTGCCAAGCATTATTGCCCGCTTCTATGGCATCGTTAAACTCGATCCCTAGTATTGGTCTGCCTACTTCACCTTTCTCTGAAGCGAAACACAGTATGATATCAGGATCTTCGTACCCAACTTTGGGCCTTCTATCCTCAGCCCAATCTGCGTACGTTCCGCATGGAATAAGTCCAAGCAGAGTGCCATTTTTGGCGTCTCCTTTATGTTCGAACAGATACACAGGTCTATCTATGTTTCCAACATTTTTAATGAACTCGAGACCACCTTCACGACCAAACTGTACTAGCAGCTTACAAAACTTCTGGCATTCGTGCAAATTGTCACCATACACGCGAAAGGCATGCAACTTTGTGTTAACCGTTTTCATGTTATTCACGTCTGGCATCTTCCTTCAATGCGATTTTATTGAAGTAAGGAAGAAGTTGCCTCCCTTCCTCGATAAGAAAGTAGGTCACAGTTCTGGTCGTAGATTTTGTTCTGCCGATGAGTCCTTCTCTTTCCATGGATCTCAAAATACGGCTAGCGGAAGCTCTGCTCAGTTTGAGCACTGACGCCACTTCACTGGGAAGCATCGGATTCTTTTCAAGCAGCCTAAGCACAGGGCCTCGGTACTTGCCGCCCCTAACCCAGTTTAGTTTCTCAAGATTCATTGAGGTTCATATTTGTTGCAAAGTTAACAAAGCTTATATCGATAGTTATCAAACAATTAACATGAGGAATTGCGCATCCTCATGTTTATTTAATCATCTACGTGCAGTAATCAGGGGAGATCGCTTGACTAGGCGAAGAATGCTAGCGGGTTCAAAACTGCCTAGTCAGGCTACCCTTTGGACAACCGAAACACCACCTGTCTTTTCGTTTGCGCAAATAACAAATGAAAAAGGTCTAAAGGCACTTGTCAACAACGACTTTTCAGAGAGATCCCCAAAGGCGCTCCCACACATTTTTGATGACAGAGAAAGGATGAAAGACGATATTTATCTAATGTTTGGGTATCCGAGCAAGATCTTCTACAAAGACATAATGGCTTTGGTCAAGGCTTATACGAAAGAAGGCGACTTGGTTCTTGACACTATGTGTGGCTCTGGCTCTACAGCTATTGCCTGTCTCCTTACCAAGCGGAAGTGTCTAGGATCGGATGGCAGTCCCGCGGCGACGTTCATAGCCCGAAACTACGTAGCACCTGTGAATCTTTCCCTGGTCACAACAACTTTCGACAGCCTGAGAAAGGAACTACGTCCGATAATGGATGAGCTGTATTCAATTCCTTGTCGCTGCAAGAATAGTGAGGGTCAAGAGTGTAAGAACAATGGAATAATAAGCTATCTCATATCAAGTGATGTTCATTTATGCAAGTACTGTAGATCCGAGCTAATTGTAGCAGAATCGAAGAAGAAAGCTATGTCGTCCTACGTATGCAGCAATTGCGGCAAAACAGTTAACCTCAGCGGTGAAAACGGAATAAGCTCCTTGTTGGAGAAGAGAAGGCCTGTACTGGTACGCTATTTCTGCTTGAACTGCAAGTGTAGAGAGAAAATCCACAAGCGGAAGATAACCCAGACCGACCGAATCTTCCTAGATAGAACGACAGAACGTTTGGAAAAAGAAGCAATGGGGTTATGGTTTCCCGATACCCCACTAGTATACAATCGAGCTTATCCGCGTCCAGGGGGATGGCCCGGCATCGGGCCCAAAGGAAGGATACCCGATCTATTCTCGCGTCGAAACCTTCTAGCTCTAGCGAGTTTGTTCCGAGAAATAGAAAAAATCAAACACCAGGACATTCAGGAGTTCTTTAGGTTCTGCTTCATTGGCTCGCTCATCAGATCTAGTAACCGGGTTCTAACCACCTCTGTGTTCAAGGAACATTACAGAGTTCCTCCGGTTGGGAAGGAAGCTAACGTGTGGCAAGTTTTTGAACGCAAGTTTAGCTATATTCTGCAGGTAAAGAAGCAACTAGCCGAGAAGATTGGTTTCGTCAATTACGGCGAAAATGTTCAGGTTCTGCAACGGTCTGCTGAAACCGTCCCTCTGCCTGATGACTCTGTGGATTACGTTTTTCTCGACCCTCCGTACGGAGGCTACATACCGTTCTACGAGTTGAATCTTTTCTACTCCGCATGGCTCAAA
>JAUQYT010000332.1 GCA_030587605.1 Candidatus Njordarchaeum guaymasense | reverse complement strand
TTCCCCGGCTCGCTTCCACAATGCGAAATCGTATGGGCTTCTTTTCTTCCTATCCACCACGACCCTAGCGCCAATCTGCATCTTCTCAAGCTTCTGATGGGACAGCTTTCCGAAGTCCTCAATCCTTGTAACATTAAAGTAGACATCGCCGTCAGCTTCGTACGCACACCCCTGTGCCATCAAAGCCTTGATTACGGCAACTATGTCACCAATGTGCTCTGAAACACGTGGGTAATGATCCGCCGGCCTGAGTTGAAATGCTCTCATATCCTCATGGAAGGCTTCCTCAAACCTTCTCGCCAAGACTAGTGGATCCTCATTCAACTCTTCACCGCGGGCAATGATCTTGTCATCAACGTCCGTGATGTTAACGACATATCTGACCTTGTAGCCCCTGTACTCCAGGTAACGAACAATGACATCGAAGGACAGGTAGGTTCGAGCGTGGCCTATGTGGCAGTAGTCGTAGACGGTCGGACCACAAACATAGATGTTCACTATGCCTTCGCTCAGCGGTTCGAATGGCTCCAGATGTCCGCTCATTGTGTTATAGACCTGAAGTGGCAAGCCTCATCACCAGTCGCGTTCCATTGATAGCCGAGTCTCTGAAAAACATGAGCCTAATGAAGTTTCATCCTCGGGACGCAAGGAGGTTAGCTCCAGAACAGAACCACACCCCCATTGAAATTGACACAGTTAAGCCCGGCTCGCAGCTCTTATCCCCGCAACCATCTTTCCGTGCTGCGATCAATTATGCGCTTGACGGCCGTTCTGACTGCTGCTAGTAGAGCATCCAAGGGCAAATGTTCGTCCGCCGTAGAGTCGAAGAGAATCGAGACTCTTGCTGGAAATTCATCATCTGCGACCCATAGAATGAAGGTTAAGGGAAGCTTCGGCAGGACTTTGATTTCAATGGCAACATCTCCATAGGACACCTCTTTTCCATCCAGCGACAGGCAGACCTGTCTGAACAGTTGAAGAGAACTCCCGAATCTGGTCTCTAGCTCCACAACGGGGAGATTATGAACTCCCCTGAAGAAGTTGTCTCCGCCTCTAAGCTGACGGCATTGAACGAGCTTCCTGCTCAGCTCAATGTCTCTCGCGTTCGTCAGATATGTGAGAACCATTAGCCTGAAGTCGAGATTGAGAGAGGCAGAACGGTCGGCGAGACGCTCAATCACTTTATGCCGTGGAAAGATCCCATAGTCTTCGCCCAAGATCCTCAGTACGTAGCGTTCTGCTGACTCGTCGTATCGAGCCAGCGTCATTCGACACACATCAGAAGGGTTGGCTCTCGTTAGGGCTTGCCAAGCAGCATCTTCGCCAGGAGAGATTCCGGGCAATTTTCTTCACAGGTCCTCCTGACCTGCAGATGCGATATCATCTATGAAAAGCCTGCCGCTGACCTAGAATGGCATGATCGCTACACATATTACGCAAGGCCCTGACCACTTTGAGGGTCGAGTGATGATTGAGATGGATGTTCTCGAAGTGATTCGTACGCGTAGAAGCATAAGAAGATATGATCAAAGCCGAGATGTTGAGCTGGAGAAGCTTCTTGCGTGCTTGGAATCTGCTCGTTGGGCACCGTCAGCTAGTAACAGACAACCTTGGCACTTCATCGTAGTAAGAAAGAAGGAGACAAGGGAAGCACTTGCCAGAATGCATCCTTACGGGAAATTCATGGCACAAAGCCCCGTAGTGTTGGTTGTGCTGGGCGACCCACAGAAACATCCAAAATACTTCAAATGTGACCCGCCGATTGCAACACAGAACTTCCTCCTTGCAGCTCACGCACAAGGCCTCGGGACCTGCTGGATGGGTGTGATCGATGCACCGTTTGAGGATGAGATGAAGCGACTGCTCGGAGTGCCCGAAAGCCTCAGGATCATATGCACCGTCTCAGTTGGGTACCCGGCAGAGAAAACTGAGAAGACTCGACAACCGCTTGAGGAACTGGTCTCATACGAAGGCTACGGAGTAAAGTCGAAGTAGACAAGCAAGCGCGTGCTGTGGTATTTCCAAGGGGGATTCCCACCAGACTAAGCATAATGAAGAATCAGATCGGAAATATTGAGAGCCACATGAAGTGCGTAGAATACTGCATCAAATCAATGGGCATAGACCCATGTTGGCTATGAACCAGATACTCTCTATGGAGACCGCCAAGCACTTCACTGGTTCTCACACCCACTCGGCCCCTGCACGAGGACAGGTAAGAAACCTCGTATTCAGAGAAGACGAGTGCCGCCGGGAGTTGAGGACCCAAGATACCTCAAAGGTCTGGAGAATTCAAACAAGTTCGTTGACATTCGCAGATGGATGCTCAAACACGGCTGTTGTGATGCCGAGATTGCAAAAGTCATCTGACTAAATGCTTTCAAGATCCTCGAAAAGGTGTGGTAATCTATATACTCTTCCATGCCTCAGTGAACGACAGTTCACCATTTCACAGTTGAAGAGCGACCGCTGCGGCAAGTAGCCACACTATTCCAAAGACTGACTGTGCTACTATGTTTCTGTAAGGTTCCTTCTTAGCTCTGAAATGCCCAGTGTCTCTGGGTCTATGGGAAACATGGGCCTCCTAATCTTCTTGAAATTGAATGCAGCTAATCGAGTTCCATGTATTCCCGGACCATCTACTTCGATTATCTCTTTTGCTATGGGCTCATGAACAGCTCGGAAGTGAACAGCTGACTTCACCACGATGATCTTCTTTTCTGTTGGCTCTATGCCGAAGGCACGGTATTGCTGAAGATCAGTGGGTTGAACTCGAATCTCCGTGAGCATGATTTCGATATTCTCCACATCCAACACAACTGTTCTCCCGAGGTTCGTTACGGTTCCTGCTTCCATCGGGCCTTTTCTGAGGAATTTGCCGTCAGCTATTAGGCGTACATATCCAGTAACCTCGATCGGGTCACCGTGAAGCTTGTCGGTCTTTCCTCCGACCTTCATTGTGACCGCGTTACCTACTCCCATTTCGATTGCCTTCGCAACAGCCTCAGGATCGCGCAGGACACAGATCACTACGTTCTTTGCTTTCTTCTTGATGAGTTCTCGAAGGATTGCTGTACCGTCACACGGTGCTCCTCCACCCGGATTGTCAGCCTGATCTGCAAGCACAATGGGCCCTTCTTCCGCTTCTATTGCCCGTTTGACAGCATCTTCCACAGGCACTACATCGGCCAAGAAGTGCCGACGCAGGCTCCAAGCATAGTCAGATATCTGTTTAGCTTTCTCTTGAGCGAGGAAAGCGTCATCCTGAGTTGTGACTATGATTCCCATCCCGGCATCCTTTATATCAGCGAAAGGAAATCCGGGGAGAACTGAAACGTTCAGTATGCGTTTGTCTTCCTCAATCTTCTGCGCAAGTTCAATGACCGCCTTCATCGGGAAATAGCTCGTCTTCTGTTTCTGCGGTGAAGGCATCATGAGAGGTTTCTCAAGCGCAGCGGTTGGCTTGATCTCATGATTAAGCATTCGAAACATGAGGTTGGCGGCTTCCAAGCCTCTCTCATAGGGGTCAACGTGTGGATAGGTATCGTATCCAACGAGTATACTCGCTTGTTCTACAGCCTGTTTAGATATGTTGGCGTGTAAGTCGAGAGTAGCTATGACGGGAACATCCTTTCCAACTGAGCGACGCACTCCTTCAAGCAGATATCCTTCGACCCCGTCGTGCTTTTCGGTGACCATTGCTCCATGTAGTTGAAGCAGTACGCCGTCAACTCTGTCACTTGATTCTATGCCTGCAAGGAGTTTTCCGAGCATATAGTCGAAGGCTTCATTTGTTACTATTCCCCATGCGAAAACATCATTCCAGATAGTTGGCTGTAGTTCGAATTTCTTCTGTTCAGCAACTTCAATGAATGCACCTCCAATCGTTTTGGTGCCAGACAGGACTTTGAAGACTTCGTCGCCTTCATAGAGGCCCATTTCCTTAAATCGATTCAAGTCGGACTTGACGTTTGAAAACGTATTGGTTTCGTGGCCTATGCAGCCAGTGATAACTTTCATCATGTGAACAAGTATTCTGGCTCAATTATTAATCGCTTCCCATCGTAGATCCGATCAATGGCAAATCGCTTTAGGAAGAACGATGCAAGACTTGGAAAACAAGCGGTGTGAAGCTGTTTGCCTTACGACCTAGTAATCAAGAATGCCTGCATCATAGACGGTGCAGGAAATCCGTGGTTCAAGAGCGACTTGGCGATAAGTGATGGAAAGATCGCGAAGCTCGGATCTCTCTCCTCACGTTCAGCCGACCACACGATTGATGCTACCGGGCAATGTGTCTCTCCGGGATTCATCGACATTCACAGCCACTCTGATGTGACCATCCCATTCAATCCACTGGTAGAGAGCGCTCTGAGACAAGGGATAACCACGCTAGTGGTTGGCAACTGCGGAATAAGCGTAGCGCCAGTCAACAAGAAGAACGAGAACCTCCTGCAGAGATATCTTTCACCATTTCTACCTTCAGAGAGCCAGCTCAAGATAGAATGGTCGTCCTTCGATGAATATTCGAGATGGCAAGAGAAGAAGGGGTGCTCCGCGAACATTGCGAATCTAGCTGGTCACGGCACGATCAGAATTGCTGCCATGGGATTCGAAGAAAGGAGACCAACCTGTGATGAATTTGAGAATATGAAAACCCTAGTCGAAGAGGCTATGGAGGCAGGTGCATTCGGCATGTCAACCGGACTGATCTATCCGCCGGGCATATTCTCCGACATCACCGAGCTAATAGAACTATCAAAGGTTGTTGCCAAGTACGGCGGCGTATACTTCAGCCATATCAGAGGAGAAGGCGCAACTCTTCTGGAAGCTGTCAGAGAAGCGATTACAATTGGTGAGAAGGCCGACATCCCTGTTCAAATCAGCCATCACAAGGCCGCCGGAAAGGTCAATTGGGGAAAGACCGTAGAAACACTCAAGATGATGGATGAGGCCCGGGAGAAAGGCGTGGATGTGACGTTTGATCAGTATCCTTACTCTGCGGCTATGACCACACTCGTGACGCTGCTGCCTCCATGGGCCCACGAAGGAGGAGTGGAGAAGACTCTGGAAAGACTTAGAGATCTCGTTCAGAGAGAAAAGATGAGAAAAGACATCGAACGTGGGATTCCTGGCTGGCAGAACTGGGTCGGTGACTGTGGATGGAACAAGATAACGGTCTCCTCAGTTGCTAGTAAACAGAACAAGGCCTTGGAAGGCAGGAACTTGGCCGAAATCGCTGGTCTCAGGAGAAAGGACGAGTTCACCGCCCTCTGTGATTTGCTATTGGAGGAGCAGGGCAACGCTACCATGGTAATGCACGCAATGGATGAGGAGGACGTACGAAGCGTCATGAAGCATCATCTCCAGATGGTGGGAACAGACGCTTGGTCAGTCGCCCCATACGGAGTCTTAGGAGGAGGAAAACCCCACCCACGATTCTACGGCACCTATCCAAGAGTACTGGGAAAATATTCAAGAGACGAGAAGCTTCTAACCTTGGAAGAAGCGATAAGAAAAAGTACCTCGTTTCCGGCGCAGAAATTGCAGTTTCAAGACAGAGGAATTGTGAGAGAGGGATTCTGGGCTGACCTAGTCATCTTCGACCCGAAGAAAATAATGGATATGGCTACATTCGCTGATCCTCACATATACCCTGAGGGCATAGAATACGTATTCGTGAACGGAAAGATAGTTATAGAAAAGGGCTCACACACTGAGGAGACAGCGGGAAAAATCCTCAGACATTCCTCTCGTAGCATAATCTGAAATTCCGCATGTCTCCATCACTGATGGCGGAGACAAGTTGCGGTAATGTTAGCGCAAACCAACAATTCCAAGAACTGCCAACAGCAGAGATCGCGTTACGAGCAACCGAAGAACGTCTAGACAGAGGAGGACTCAACGCGTTCATGAACAAGAATCCGCAGGTCGCCATCTGTAATCGATGTTGAAAGACAGCAAGTATTTTAAGCATCTTTGTGCGCAACTAGATTCGGGGAAATTTCATGTATCTTAAAGGGTTCGAGCTATTCGTATTCGCGGCACTGTGTCTTCTGGTATATCTAGGCATCGAACGAGCGAAACGTAAGCCACCAGAGGTTCGACCGTTCCCTGCACTTGAACATATAGATGAGGCTGTGGGCCGTGCTGCGGAGATGGGGCGGCCAGTTCACTTCAGCACCGGTCTGGGCGGCTTGCATGATGAATGGGCACCAGTGACGACCGCAGGTCTAGCCATAATGGGTGAAGTGGCAAAGGCGTGCGGCAAGTATAGAGTTCCCATGAGATACACCACCGTACTCTCATATCTGGTTCCCATCGCAGAAGACTTGATCAAATTTGGATACGACACCGCAGGCCACGTAGAACTCTACAATCCGGACATGGTCGTATACACAGGCGAGGAGCAAAGAGCAATGATGTCGGCGATGATGGGTTACATCATGAGAGAGAAACCTGCCGTCAACATGCTTTTTGGAGCCACCAAATATGAGACTATCAATTTCCTTGGCACGGGAGCCATAGCTGGGTGCATGCAATTTGGGGGAACACCGAGACTTTACTATCTCCCGGTAATGATGGTAACCTGCGACTACTGTCTACTCGGAGAGGAGGTCTACGCTGCGGGAGCTGCTGTGACCAAGGAACCGTCGCAGCTAGGCAGCATCAAAGGAATAGACCACTTCAAGATCTTCGTCCTTGGATGGATGATAGTCTCGTTGATTCTGGCTTTAGCTGGACTAGACTGGTTTGGAAAACTCATCAAAATGTGAGATGGATGACTATGGCTCTCGTTCTCAAGAGAAGAGAAATACCTATCGCAATATTCGCTGTAGTGTCCCTCCTTTTGCTAGCAGACTACTTCACAGGCGCATGGCCGGATGTTGCCAAAGAGACAATCGGTTGGGCCATCATACTTTGGATGTTCTCCTACGTCCTAGGCGTGACATCTTTGTTCCGATATCACTTGACAAGGATACAGAAACGTAGTCAGTATTGGGCTTACAGTGTAGTACTAATCGTATGTGTCTTTGTCTATCTGCTCTCAGGCCTATTAGGCGGTGTAGGTGGTTTCTCAGGAATTCCCGCAAGCAAGGCATTCAACGACTTTCTATGGCTGAATGTGCTGGCACCTCTCCAGACAGGCATACTGTCCTACGTAGGATTCTACATGTATACGATCTTCTTCCGGGGAGCAAGAACGCGTTCATGGGACGTTGGAATCATGATGATCGTCACGATAATACTGATGCTAAACGTTGCACCAGTTGGGATGGCCTTGTGGGAAGGATTTGGGCCTTTAGGCGACTGGTTCAAAGATGTCATAAACACAGGCTCATACAGAGGAATCATGATAGGCGTAGGAGTGGGACTGATTGCTGTCTGGGTACGGGCAATGCTTGGATATGAAAGAGCATTCTTGGGAGAACTGTCAAGAGGTGCAGAGTAAATGGGAGAGAGAGTCGCACTAGGCACGTTTCCCTTGACGGACAGGCTAGTCTTCTTGGTGTTCATCATACTGGTAGCGATTCCTATTCTCTCGCCAATCGGACTGCCCATACCAGTGACTGATGCGACAAAGAAGAGCTTCAAGCTAATGGACAGCCTCAAGTCGGGCGACATACTTGTGATGTGTTTTGAGCAGGACATGGGCACGTTCTATTCAGGCGCTCCACCTGACGAGGCAGGGCTCAGACATGCATTCACGCTTGCAAAGCAAAGAGGCGTGAAAGTAATTCTGTTCGGAACAAGCAGTGCAGGCTGTAAAGTGTACATAGACGCCATTCTAATGGATACCAAACCGTATTGGGAACCGCTCCGATACGGCGAAGATTGGGTAAACTTCGGTTGGTTGCCAGGATTTGAGACTGCCATGGCTGGATTTGCCAGAGATGTTCAAGGGACATGCAAGGTCGATGTATACGGAAAGAGGGTAGAGGAAATACCAATGATGAGAGGCATCAAGACGCTCAGCGACGTAACAGGGATCTGGTACTCCACAAACACGAACCCAGATATGCTACCACGACAGTGGTCTCCCTTGGAATACAAAGGACTCAAATGGACTATCTGTCAGACCCTGTTTGCATCAGTCCCATGGATCATGCCATACGTCGACAAGGGCTCAATAACAGGTTACGTAGCTGATCAGCGAGGAGCGGGAGAATACGAGATGCTTCTCGGAAAGCTGGGTATGGGTGCAACGTTCATGGACGCTCAATCACTTGGACACCTCTACGGAATAGCATTGATCGTAATGGCTAACGTGCACTATCTCTACACGCGTAGCAAGACATCGAAAAGTAAGGAGGAGAAATGAGACATGGAGTGGTACATAGCAGTAATAGAAGCAGTGATGATGTTGTTTGCTTGGAGCCTGTTGTACAGGGAGAACCCATTTTACAGACTCGGAGAACACCTATGCATTGGTCTATACTTGGGCTTCACGCTGCATATGGGCATAGATGTTCTCCTCAAGAGAGTCTTCGTCCCTCTCGCGACAGGAAAAGGTACAACTGGACTTGTTATGGCTACGATCCTTGGCCTACTCTTCTACACTCGATATGTCAAGCCAGCGGCGTTCCTTGGACGATGGTCCACAGGAGTACTGATGGGTGTAGGTTCTGGCGTGGCTGTGATGGGTGCAATCAAACCCATGATAGTGGGACAGCTGGAACAGGGTAGCTGGTTCGCCCCAGGCATGAAAGGCTTCAACAATTTCGTGATGACTGTAGCTACGGCTTCTACGATAGCCTACTTTCTCTTCACCTACAAACCCGTGGGGTGGCTACGGCATGCGGCGACAGTGGGCCGAGTCTTTCTGATGGCTTGCTTCGGAGTCACGCTGGGAACATTTCTGTTGTCAAACATTGGTTTTCCAATCGGCATGCTCATGAAGTTAGTAGTGCCGCCAGGAGTGTACGTGAGTCTGCTGGCCGTCGCGGTCATGGCATTCGACGTAGTCTCTGGCCGAAAACGCCCGGCCACTAGCTAAGGAGTCCAGAGTTTCAATAAGCATCTCCTAAGAGATAGGCGGAACAAGCCTCGTTCCGCCAAACCACTATTTTTTCAAGTAATCGGAGCCTAATCAAGAGACTATAGCGTAGCATCTGAGAGTGATATCTTGCTCGACATCATTATTCGAAAAGGCATGATCATTGATGGTACGGGCAATCCTTGGTATAGGGCGGACATCGGGGTAGAATCAGGCAGGGTCAGGGTAGTCGGCCAACTTGCTGACGTGAAGGCTAGACATGAGCTAGATGCCAGTGGACTAGTGGTTTCACCGGGATTCATAGACACTCACAGCCATTCTGACCTAATGCTTCTGGTGGACCCGGAGGCGAGACAGAAAGTCCTGCAAGGAGTGACGTCTGAATTACTAGGTCAGGACGGAGTAGCCGTCGCGCCCATAAAGAAGGAGGACATCAGTTCATGGAGGCATTACGTGTCCGGACTTCTTGGCGACCCAGACTTGGATTGGAACTGGTCTACCCTTAGTGAATACCTATCTCGACTCGAAACACAGGGAACATCGACAAACGTTGTATCCCTAGCACCTCACGGAAACATAAGAATGCACGTCATGGGCATGAGCGATCGAAAACCAAGTGAAACTGAGCTTGAACAAATGAGGAATTTGCTGGCTCAGAGCATGGAGCAAGGCGCGGTCGGGCTCTCAACCGGGCTAATATATGCACCGTGCACATACGCCCAGACCGAAGAACTTGTAGAATTGTGCAGAGTTGCATCAAGCTACGAAGGCATTTTTGTAGTGCACATGAGAAATGAAGGCGACCAACTTATCGAGTCTCTGAACGAAGTCATCAGAGTCGGAGAGCAATCGTCCATACCGGTCCATGTGTCTCACCACAAGGCCGCAGGAAAGCCTAACTGGGGAAAGACCAAGGAGACTCTAGAACTCATGGAGAAAAGCAGAGAAAAAGGAGTTGATATAACATGTGACCAGTACCCGTACTGTGCCGGCTCGACATTCCTTAGTTCCTTGTTGCCACCGTGGGCACACTCAGGTGGTACTCAGAGGATGTTAGAACGTCTAAGAGATTCTCATGATCGTGATAGAATCAAGAAGAACATAGAAGAAGGCATCCCCGGGTGGGAGAATTGGACAGACTACTGTGGGTGGGAAGGCATAGTCATAAGCTCTGTGCGGACACAGAAGAACAAGCCCCTAGAGGGTAAGGGCATAAGTCACATAGCGAAGACCACTGGGAAAGACGAATTTGATATTCTCTTCGATCTGCTTCTTGAGGAAGAGGGGGGAGGGTCGATGGTGCTCTTTGCGATGGATGAGGAAGATGTTCGTAAAGTGATGAGACATCCGGTGCAGATGGTCTGTACTGATGGCCTCCTAGGTGGGAAACCGCATCCTAGAGTATACGGAGCCTTTCCAAGAGTATTAGGACGATACGTAAGGGAAGAGCACGTCTTGACTCTCGAACAAGCCATTAGGAAAATGACTTCTCTTCCCGCACAAAGACTGAAGCTCTGGGACAGAGGACTATTGAAGGTGGGCATGTGGGCAGACATTGTTGTATTCGATCCCAGAACTGTCATAGACAAAGCTACGTTTGAAGACCCACATCAACACCCAAATGGCATCAACTATGTGTTCGTGAACGGTGAACTCGTTGTGGAAAAAGGGAAGCATACAGGTGCTCTGAAAGGAAAGGTTCAAAGAAGCAGATGTTAATCAGAGGAATCAGTACCAAAGAGAAAATCTCGGGCCGGAATCGAATGAAGGGGCTCTGTTGAACAGCCAAGTTGTCTATCAGGCCGATGTGGCAGATTTGAAGCTAAAGCACCGAAGAAAGAGAATTCTTGAGATTGCATTCATCTTGACTTTCGACATCCTGATACTTGTTCTTCTCTTCTCCTTCCTTGAATGGTATGCCATACCACTTTTCTTCTTGGGAGTGCTGCTGTTCTTCCCGTCACCATATGTTTCGATCCCAGACAAATACGCAATAACGGAAGAAGGTTCGATTCACATTGGAAAGAGGACCCTTCAACTCAGTAAGAGACACAAACTGAGTGTAAACATGAAGGATGAATTCGTCTCAGTTTCTGGTGGTTTTGGACACGAACTGCTGAGACTGTACACTTCTGAACCAGACAAGGTTAACACCCTTTTGAGCGGCATAATCAAAAAGATTACGTGATTGATCCGACAAGAGATTTCTGGCCCCACCTTTACAATTGGCGTGACAAGACTCGCTCTCGAACATTTCTGCCAAGCAAAGAGATATATTGATTTCGAGGCGTACCCAAGCAATTCAACTTGTACAGAGTGCAACAGGTCCATGTCTATGGTAAATGCGTCAAGGAACCTTGAAGAAATCAAGTACATACTTGCTACAGATGTAGGAAGCACGACCACCAAAGCCCGCTTTTTCAAGAAGACAGGCAGCGAGTACAGATACGTGATCAGCGGAGAAGCGCCCACAACGGTTGAGGCGCCATATGAAGACGTAACGCTAGGCGTGCGAAATGCAGTTCGACAGATTGAAGAATTAACTGGTCGCCCACTGCTCGATGAGAACGGCATCGCAACAGATGGCTCAGAAGAGCGAGGCGTAGATCTGTACTGTACAACGAGCAGTGCAGGCGGAGGCCTTCAGATGATGGTGGCCGGAGTAGTGAAGTCAATGACCGCTGAAAGTGCTGAACGAGCTGCCTTAGGCGCTGGCGCCATAGTGATGGATGCAATAGCGGTTGATGATGGCAGAAAGGACCACGAGAAGGTTCGGGCGATTAGAACCCTAAGGCCGGACATGGTATTGATAGGAGGAGGAGTAGATGGCGGAACGATATCCCATGTAATGCAGATAGCGGAATTGGTAAGATCAGCCGAGCCAAAGCCAAGACTGGGAATGGGTTACAAGCTTCCCGTCATCTTCGCAGGCAACAAGAATGCTAGGAAGCAGATTAATGATAGCCTTGGAGATGTATTCAGCTTGACTATTGTCGACAACCTGCGTCCCACTCTGGAAGAGGAGAACACTGAACAGGCTAGAGCTGCCATCCATCAGCTGTTCATGGAACACGTCATGTCTCATGCGCCTGGCTATAACAAACTAGCGAAGTGGACAGAAGTTTCGATCATGCCCACTCCAGCAGGAGAAGGAACAATGATGCGGATCATAGCTGAGAGCTTAAAAACGAACCTCCTAGGAGTGGGATTGGGAGGAGCTACCACAAACCTCTACTCGATAGTCGACGAGAAATTTGTCAGAACCGTGAGCGCCAACCTTGGGATGAGTTACAGCATATGTAATGTTATGAAAGAAGCGGGAATTGCGAATATTATTCGTTGGCTTCCGTTTGACATGCCCGAAGAAAGTGTGGAAAATAGGCTCGCAAACAAGATGAACAGACCTACCACGATCCCACAGACTTTGGAGGAGTTGGCCATCGAGCACGCGGTGGCGCGAGAAGCCCTTCGTCTTGGTCTTGAACATCACAAGACTTTGGCACGAGGTCTGAAAGGGGTGATGAGAGAACGCACGATGGAAATAGAAAGGTTCAGGAAAATGGAGGAAGCCACCTACATCGATATGATGAAGATCAATGTCATAGTTGGCACAGGCGGACTGCTATCTCATGCCCCGAGAAGAACTCAATCGTTCCTTATTCTGTGCGATGCGTTTCAGGTGGAGGGAGTAACAAGACTCTTCCAAGACAGCGTCTTTATGATGCCACACTTGGGTGTTTTGTCAACAGTTCATAAGAAAGCAGCTTGGGAAATCTTTGAAAAAGATTGTCTAGTAAGATTGGGAACAATCATTTCTCCTAAAGGTCAGGCTCAACAAGGCGAAGAAGTTCTCACAGTAACTCTCCAGATACCTGACGGATCAACCTACAAGGAGACTCTTAGATTCGGAGAACTAAAGAGGATCAAACTGGGAGAAGGAAAGAAGTCCAAAGCATTCATTGAAGTCACCAAACCATTCGATATAGGATTGGGGCCAGGAAATAGACTTGAGACTGAGATAGAAGGAGGCGTTGTGGGCGTCGTAATAGATGTTCGTGGTAGGCCCCTTGTTCTTCCAGAGGACAACGCTGTTCGAAAGACCAAGTTACTTGAGTGGTTCAAAGCTCTTGAACTCTATCCTGAATCTTTTCTTGAGAAGGTGTCCAAGTAGTGAATGACAGAGTGGAAGTTGCACACGCATATACACCGGGTTTGAAAGTCCAGATTGCGACAACAGTCAGAAAGACTAGACGTCTCTCGACCTTCGGAGAAGTCTTGGTAAAAGAAGGGGACACTGTGGATTTCGACACGACAGTCGCTAGAACCTATCTGGCCGGCGAACCTCATCTCCTCAGAGCAGCTCACCTACTAGGACTTGAAGATGACCCAAAGGATGTTCTCCGATACATGACCAAGAAGGTGGGCGATCCTGTAGAAAAAGGAGAGCTCTTCGCAGAATGCTCACTACTATTCGGTTTAGTGAAGAAATCCTGCGCATCACCAATCACAGGCTACATCGAGAGTTTCTCTGAGAACTCAGGCTATGTTGTAATCAGGGAACCAAAAGCCATTGTTGAAGTTAGATCCTACGTGCCAGGGAAAGTCACAGAGGTCCTACCCAAAGAAGGAGTTATAGTTGAATTGAATGCGGCTCTGATACAAGGAATTTTCGGGATAGGCGGCGAAACAAACGGA
>JAUQYT010000237.1 GCA_030587605.1 Candidatus Njordarchaeum guaymasense | reverse complement strand
TTTGCCCTACTAATGCTTCTACTTTCAGCGCTCCTAGGCGACGTTCCAGCATTCATGATACTCTGCACGCTCACAATAATGGTCACAAAGGGACTGGATCTGAACCCAGTTCCATATATTATGACTGAGATTATAGTTGCAAGTGCCACCGGAATGGTTACGGTAGTAGCTAGCTTCGTCAATCTACTAGTTGCCGGCTACTACAAGATGAACCCAGCGTATTTCCTTTCTTACGCAGGCTTCATAGTCATTGGTCTCCCCTTTGCGCTCATAACCGTGTTCATCACGTACTTCTATATGAAGCGGTACTACCGCAAAGATCTGCAAAGAGAAGGGGTCAGCAAAACTGAACTCGAGAAACTCAGAAAATCAATTTTGTCGCTTAATGAAAAGGATTTTGTTAAAGACCCGAAGTTCTTCAGGAACTCAGCAGTGATATTGATCTTCACGCTCGCCTTGTTCGCCACATCATCCTTCATAGGACTACCCTTCTACGTCGTTGGGTTGATTGGTGCCTTCGCGTTCATCTTCATGTCTGGCATTGATCCAATCGACGCCTTCCACAGGGTTGACTGGAGTCTCATATTCTTCTTAATGGGCCTATTTATCGTGGTAGGAGGTCTGAATGAAACTGGCTTACTAACAGCAGCTGGTGGCGCGATCGGTATGGCCTCAGGAGGGAGTGTACCCCTTCTCATAATTGTCATTACATTGTTTGCTGGAACCGTCTCAGGCTTCTTGGATGACATATCAGTCACAACAGCTCTAATATACACCGTCCCCGGCATATTGCTAGCCCTTTCTTCGCTAGGATCTACGATATCTCCGACTCCAATACTGTGGTCAATAATGATCAGCGCAAATCTCGGTGGAAACATCAGTCCTATAGGCGGCGTAGCTAACATAATAGGTGTCACAGCTCTCCAGAAGGAAGGAGCAAGACAAGGGTGGAAACAGTTCTTCAAGGTCGGTATACCGCTCACATATCTATTCTTGGGCCTGAACATCGTATACCTAACGATCTTGTCAGCCGCCTTGGCATAATTGTCAATCGTAAGCAGAGACAACAAGAAGGAATCAACGAATCAAAGGGGACAAGAATCATAATCCTCTTTTTTGGCGACTCATTTAGGTCACCACACGATTTTTTACCTCGTTTTCCATTTCTAGTACTGATGCAGCCCGTGCAATTTGGTGAACCATAGCCAATGGCAAACCCTGTAGACTCAAGGAAGATCCGTAAAGAGATAACAAGGAAGTACGAATCAGATCCCAAGAACTGGCGTCTATTATGGAGTATAGATGAGAGAGGACACTATGATCTCCTTGTAACAAAGGATTCCAGTCAATGGTGGTTGAAAGAGGCGCAGATAAACCCTCTCCTCAGCGTTGGTTGTGGCGTCAAGCAATTCATTGAGGAGGATATAAGGAATAGAGTTTTCGATCAGAAAGGTCAAGGCCACCCATTTGGACTCCGCCCAATCACGGAAGGCCACATGAAGAAGATAATTTCAGCATTGACAGTAGGAGAGAACCCTCAGACTTCCATATTGGAGGTCCTTCGCTCTGAACCAAAACCGCTGAAGGAAATCGATACTTCTTTCTTAATGCAAGGTCCTTACCAACATGTACCAACCCTCACAGATCTATTGTCAGACAAACAGAGAGAGTTGGACGCGAAGCTGAATTTAGAGCTTAAGCGGCTGATTTTCAAGCGCTATCCACAACTTTTCATGTCCTATACATAGCGCAACTCTCATTCTTTCTATAGTATTGTTTTTTCTTAGTGGTAGCTTGTCTACGGCTTCTTGGAGCATTTGAGTTTCTTGAGGCGAAATGCTTATGAAGTGGGTCACCAAACTCTAATCGAATCATAATTACGGGTTTTCAGGGTGATATGGAATGCCGTTGTCGCTTAAAGGAAAGGTAGCAATAGTAACTGGTGCCGGAAGAGGTTTAGGCAGAGACGAATCCCTACTCCTCGCGAAATATGGAGCAAAAGTGATAGTTAATGACATGGGCGGAGCCACCGATGGAAAGGGCCAGTTCAAGGGCCCCGCCGACGAAGTAGTCAAAGAGATCAAGGACATGGGAGGCGAAGCCGCACCGAACTATGAGAGCGTGACAAGCTTCCAAGGAGCAAAGAAAATCATAGACCAAGCAGTCAGTGCTTTCGGAAAACTCGACATTTTGGTTAACAACGCTGGAATCCTCAGGGACAAAATGGTATTCAACATGGAAGAGGAAGAATGGGACGCAGTAATAGCTGTCCACCTCAAGGGAACATTCAACTGTACAAGACACGCGTGCAGTTACTGGAGAAATGAATCGAAAGCTGGAAAACCGGTCGCTGGAAGAATAATATGCACGGCCTCCGACGCGGGGCTACTTTACAATCCGGGTCAGAGTAACTACGGGGCAGCAAAGGCGGGAATAGCAGCGTTCACTCTCATCGTAGCCCAAGAGGTGGCAAAATACGGTGTGACAGCAAACGTGGTCGTGCCACTAGCTAGAACACGTTTAACAACTGATGCGACCCCCGATATGGCTCCATTTATGGGAACCAAGGAATCTTTCGAAAAGAAGTACGGATACGATATCTTAGCACCGGAAATGATGGCTCCACTAGTCGTCTACTTAGCATCCGACGACGCCAAGGGCATATCCGGACAGGTGATTAGAGTAGTTGGCGGAAGCTTGTGGTTGTTGAGAAGCTGGCAATCAGGCGAACAAGTGAAACGTAGCCCTCCAGGAAAATGGGACCCAGAAGAGATAGGCCCAATACTAAAACAGCTACTAACAAAAGCTCCAAAAAGAGAGGACGTACGGTCAGTACTAGTCAGCGCTCTGAAGTGAACCTCCACTTTTCCTTCTTTTTTGTTGGAAACTCATTACAAGACGAGGTCATTCCGAGTTTCTTACCCACGGCATTATATAATGTTAAATACCACTAATTCCCCTACTCTCCACTGTCGCCAAACTGATGTTATCACTGTCAGCGCCGGAGAGATCATTCTGTTATGCCCGCCAGGTTTCTAAGTGCTTGGCTTGCGAAGCGCCAGTTTTCTCGAAGGAGACTCAGGAATTCCCTGATTACGGTTGCGGTTGCGCTCTCCGTCGCGTTGGTTGTAAGTTCAAGCATCGCGTCTCAGAGTATCTCCACTCAAGTTGTATCAACCATACGTAGTACGGGCAGCGATGTCGACCTAATTATTCGAAAGGTCACAGCCGAGCCCTTCAATGAATCTTTACTTAACATCGCTGCAACGCAGGTTGCTGTTACCCAGGATGGAGGGATTGTAGCTCCGCGCTACGCCGGGAAGTGTATAATGTCTGGCGTGGAAGTCCCATTCAACCCCGTGAGCGTAGTTGGCGTAGATCCGAACTTGGAGGGCTACTTCGGTTTCTCAAACTCCTCCCTGGTTTCGCTTAGTAGCGGTGACAACGTCATAGCCACAGATGATATTGCCACCGCCTTCAGCATCAGAAAAGGTTTCTCAATCAGGTTAGGTATAGATCTTGCTAATGGCACAAGCAGACACATCGATCTCACCGTTGCATCGATAGTGCACGTCGAAAGGAAAGGTTTCACATCAGCATTGATTATTAACATCAGCAAGGCGCAGTGGCTTTTCGCGACGCCCCGCCAAATAACCGTCATCGTGGTGAAACTCAACAACGCGCAAAACACTCCAGAAGTCAAGAAAGCACTTGCTCAACCTCTCAGCGATTATGAGGGAATGGAAATACTAGCGCCTAAGGAGAAGTATATCTCTGAAATCATGCGCCTCGTTAACGGGTTCACTGTGGGTCTCAACGCTGTTGCAGCGATCAGCTTGATGGCAGCCGTCATACTAACCACAAACTGCCTGCTCATGGCAGCCAACGAGCGACGGAGGGAGATGGGGGTTCTCAGGGCGGTAGGCTCTTCAAGAAGCTCCCTCTTCAAAGTCTTCATCTTTGAAGCAGCAATTCATGGGGCAATCGGCGCAACTGTTGGCATTGCTCTGGGCATCCTTCTCTCAACAGGGATGACCTTGATGGTCAGCGCCATCACAGGCTATCGACCAACAGACTTGATAATAACACCCCAAACCATAGTACTCAGCTTCCTTGTGGGCATGATCGTCACAATAGTCGCCTCGGTCTACCCCGCATTTATTGCTTCCGTCACCCCAGCAGCCAAAGCAATGAAAGTCCAGATTAGGGCGCCAAGTGAAAGAAGAACGTCAGCCGCACTCACACTATTCGGCGCCATATTCATAATTGGAGGAGCGATTGGCGCGCTAATAGCATGGACTTGGGTTATGGAGACGTCTGCAGTATTCGCCATAATCTTAGGTACTCTATTCATGTTCTCAGGTCTGGTCAAGCAACTAGTTCGCGGATTGGGACGAGCGGCTAAACCCATCCTCAAGACTAATCACACGGTCACGGTTCGCAACACCGCGAGAAACAGGAGGAGAACGTCCCTAACCATAGGTGTGATCTCAATAGGAATCACATTTGTGATCTTTGTTGGAAGCATTCAAGGTAGCTTGACCTACGGAATCAACGACTTCCTTCACCGACAAATCATGACAGACATTATGATTCGCCCACAGTCAAGCGTCAGCGTCACAGATGTTGAAACACTCAGTTCAATTCAGGGAGTTTCGAATTTCTCGTACTGCGAATTCTGCTCTACGAGCATAGGGTCCGCGGCTAGCTCAATCAAAGGATACAACTTGACCGCGATCGCTGGGATCAAGACTGAAACTTTTGTCTCAGTCTCATCAATAGACTTGAAACCGCCAGGACCGACAAATATCAGTTACGTAATGAGCGTACTTTCAGCAAGCAATCGGTCAATAGTGCTATCGACAAAGATGGCTGCTGACCTCGGCGTACATGTTGGAGACAACGTGACAATACTGCTCAGTAGCAAGCCCCTCAAGCATGCTAACCTTACCGTGATAGCCTTATTCTATGGTTCAGGATTCATCGAGTACGGTGACGTGGCTCTCGATGTTGTCTCTCTGATGAATTTTGAAGCCGTCCGTAGCTACTTCAGTCTCCCAGAAGCTTTGGGCCCTTTCAGAGGGGGCACCGCTGAGGGGTTAATACTAGTCAAAGTCACAAGTAACGAAGAGCCTGGTGTTGTAGCCGAAAGAATCGAGAATTCTGGACGCCTAGGATCAGCAATAAACCTTGATGTCTCGACATCAGAATCTGTCACAACTGCATTCAGAACGGCGCTAGGGGAGATTGTTCTTCTCTTCCAGATGCTTCTGATTGTATCCCTCCTCATCGCTCTCCTTGGGCTGTCAGCAACTATGCTCATGTCCGTTACAGAAAGAAGGCGTGAGGTAGGAATACTCAGGGCAATTGGAACGACCAGAAGCGAAATCCTGCGGGCGGTGCTTGGGGAGTCATTGATTTTGGGAATCGGAGGACTCCTAATGGGGTTCATCAACGCCCTATTACTGTCTTGGATCTTCATCACGGCAATAGGATCTTTCGGACTTTACTTGCCATTCGTTTTCCCGCTTTGGGAGATTATCTACGCAGTGCTAATAACAATTGGCATAAGCTTGGTGAGCGGAGCATACCCTGCACGAATGATGTCAAAGCTCAAGATTGTTGAAGCCATAAGATACGAGTAGGGGAAGCGGGAAAACCCGTATAGGTAATAGGTATTTATCTCACTAAGCAAACAATAGTTAGTCTGCAATCTGCTAATTATGTTGTTGATCTCTCTGGGAGATGAAATCACATGTCGTTGAAAGCACTAGTTACAGCTCCTTTTAGCGAGGAAGGTCTCGCATCACTAAGGAAGCACATGAAGGTCACATATGAGAATTGGAGAGAAACCAACAAGATCTATACTGATTCCAGGGAATTGGCTGAAAGGATTCAGCGCGGTGACTTCAACGTCCTCATAGTTGAAGGCGACCAAGTCGATGAAGAACTAATCAACAAGTGTGACTTGAAGATCATTGCCTGCTGTAGAGGTAATCCAATCAACATAGACGTCGATGCAGCCACCAAGAAGAAGATACCCGTCATCTACACTCCAGCGAGGAATGCCGATGCGGTTGCCGACATGACGATAGCCCTCATGCTGGCACAGGCACGGCACATCACGGAAGCCGACAGAGCTCTCAAGTCTGGCAACATCAAGATCGAGAGCGAAGAAGGGTTGACAGACATGTTAACACGATTTGCTGGAGTGGAGATCGGGCTTAGGACCGTGGGCATCATAGGATTCGGTGCAATAGGCTACCGCGTAGCAAGGAGACTTAAAGGCTTCGGATCAAAAATCCTCATATACGACCCTTATGTGAAGAAAACCGATCCTCGAGTAAAAGAAGTCAAAGGCAAAATAGTCGGAAAACTAGAGGAACTCATTAAGGAATCAGATTTCGTGACTCTTCACGTCGCAGCCGTGCCCGAAGCAGAGAAACTTATCTCCAAGGAAATGATAGACTTGATGAAGCCTTCGGCATATTTCATCAACACAGCCCGCGCATTCCTCACAGACGAAGACGCACTATACGAAGCCCTGAAAGAGAAACGAATAGCAGGCGCTGGACTCGACGTATTCTTAACAGAGCCGGTGGACTCCAGCAATAGGTTCCTAGAATTTGACAACGTTACAGTCACACCCCACTCAGGCGGAGACACAGTCGACGTAATCAAGCATCACTCTGACATGATCGCGAACGACATCAAATTGCTAATCAAAGGAAAGAAACCCAACTTCGTACGGAACCCAGAGGTTCTAAGCAAGCCAATAACAAAGAAAAAGGCAACGAAGAAATAAGAAGAGGAGACCCCGGAACGAAGGAAGGTGAATTAGTGGTTTGCCAAATGAATATCTTCTAGGCATAGATTTCGGGACTAGCGGCGGAAAATGCCTCATTGCAGACCTCAAAGGCAATCAGCTTTCGAGGACCTTCAAGCAGTGGTGGTACATCACCCCGGAAGAACTGAAACCCTATGGAAAAGAATTCAACGCAGATCAGTTCTGGCAGTTCATTTCCGAGGCCATCAAAGATGCACTACGCAAAGCGAAGATACCCGGCAACAGAATTGTTGGAGTGAGCACTAGCAGTCTTCGCCAAGGCATAGTTCTACTTGACGAAAATGGAAAAGAACTATATGCGGCACCAAATATCGATGCAAGGGGAGCACTGGCCCAAGACAAAATACTAGAAACAATAGGTGAGCCAGGCTTGTTCGAGATCACCGGGCAATGCCCAGCAGTGATCTGCGCTCCTTCAAGACTCCTTTGGTTCAAAGAGAATAAGCCGGAAATCTACAGCAAGGTCAAGCACATGTTGATGATATGTGACTGGATAATCTATAGGCTAAGTGGAACCTACGCCGCAGAACTCTCCTGCGCTTCCTCCTCAATGTGGCTCAACCTTGAGAAAGCTGATTGGTCAACCAAGATATCCGAGGAACTTGAGCTACCTCACGAGATACTCCCAGAACTATACTTGTCAGGCCAAAAAGTGGGAGAAGTAACTAAGCAGGTATCTAAGGAGA
Source organism: Candidatus Njordarchaeum guaymasense (assembly GCA_030587605.1). Classification (GTDB taxonomy): domain Archaea; phylum Asgardarchaeota; class Njordarchaeia; order Njordarchaeales; family Njordarchaeaceae; genus Njordarchaeum; species Njordarchaeum guaymasense. Next base: position 11,179 of record JAUQYT010000237.1, on the reverse strand, counting down.
CAGGCTTGGCCGAAGGGACGCCCGTCGTGATGGGCGGCGCGGACTCACAGTTAGGCTTACTTGGCACAGGATCCGTCGAGCCATATGATACAACGGTAATCGGTGGAACAACATCAATGCTCCAAACAGTGCTATCAAAACCAATCATCGACCCTGAGAGACGGATACTAACAAGCTGCCATGTTATCAAAAACGAGTGGGTCCTAGAAGCGAACGCAGGCATGACAGGGAAAGTCTACGGCTGGCTCAGAGATTCACTGAACAAGTTACGCGGTGGCGAGAAGAGAGCCCAAGAACTAGATTTTGAAGAAATGGATAATTTGGCCGTGCAAGTACCTCCTGGCTCAGAAGACATGTTTGCGTTTCTGGGTTCAGAGATCATGGATTTGAAGAAAATTGACGTGATTCGACCGGGCATTTTCCTATTCCCACCTCCGGCGAACCCAATAATTACAACTCCAATCGATGCCCGACACATGATTAGGGCGGTCATTGAAATGATGGCTTACGCCATACATGGTAACAGGCTGACTATTGAAAATGTCTTGAAGAGGGAGCTGGATCTGATTAGGGCGACAGGAGGGCTTTCCAAGGGCAAGATATGGGTGCAAACAATCTCCGACGTTTCAGGGAAGCCTGTGGAGACGTTCAAAGTCATAGAGGGAAGCCTCATGGGATGCGCAATCTGCGCAGCTACAGGAATAAATGAGTACAAGAGCTTGCAGGAAGCCGCCAAGAACATGGTCCAACTCGAAGGAAGAACAGAACCAGACAAGGAAAAATATGAAGCATATGTGAACTATTACGCTCGGTGGAGAGAACTCTACGACAAAATAGTAGGTCTCTAGGAAGAACACCCAAGGTCGCCTTGGCGGCGGCTAGCAAAGCTTTTCTACTAATACGTTGCATAGATTGCAGCTAGACTTAGAGTATTGAGGATGTGATTGTCTACGAGTAAGGGAACTGAGGTCTATGGTTATCGTTGGGTAATCCTACTTGCTTTTGCTGCAATAAACACAATCGGTGGAATAGTCTACGTGGTCTTCACGCCACTCGCAAATGAGGTGATAAGCTTCTTTGCTGCCCGTGGTGAGGTCATCTCTACGACGTCTGTTAGCCTGTTGACTCTGGTAAACCCCCTCATGTATATCTTTCTTGCGTTGCCATTTGGGATCCTCGCTGACAAGAAAGGTTGGAAGATAACAGTCGGCATAGGAGCGATTTTTCAGGCGTCCTTCTGCGTTCTTAGGATCTTCGCACTTGACATGGGATTCTTGTGGCTCCTAATTTTCCAGATAGCTTTCTCAATTGGTGGTCCACCCCTCCTCGCCTCGGTTCAGAAAATGGTTGTTAAATGGTTCCCGGTGAGGGAGAGAACGGTAGCCAGTGGACTTGGCATACTCACGACGTTTCTCGGGCTTATGATAGGCTCGATTATGTCACCGATACTGTATTCGGACTTCGGTGGCTTGCTAGGGGCGTTGACGGTCGATGGTGTACTCATCGTACTTGGTGCAGTCATCTTTTTTGCTCTGGCTAGGGAGAGTCCACCGAAACCTCCTGCGATCGAGGAGAAGGTTACTATAAAAATGGGTGGAATGATTAGGACTAGAGATCTGTGGCTACTGGCTATAGGATTCTTTGCCGGGTTCGGCATCTACTTCGCTATACTAACATTGGCAGCCTTCGTCCTCCCAACAATCGGGATCCCCGGATCAGTCAACGCAGGACTCGTAACGGGCTGTATGACACTTGGGGGAATCTTTGGTTGCATAGCTATCCCACGAATATCCGATGCATTAGGGCGCAGAAAACCCTTCCTAATATTAGCAGGGCTTCTCGCTGCAGTTCTCTCCTATGTCATAGGTACTATCGGAAACCTGATTGTGTCAATCATCTCAGCGTTGCTCTTGGGGTTTTTCGTCATAGCAGTACTACCTATTGCCCTGGAGATGCTCGCAGAAATGAAAACGGTTGGTCCACCCTTGGTTGGTGCCGCATCAGGACTCACTATGACGATCGGGTACATTGGTGCAGTTGGCGTCACGTTGATTGCGGAGATGCTAGGTACTCCCTTGGACTGGTCTCTCAGCATACTTTTCTTGGCTATACTTGGTTTGATAGGCACAGTTTTTATGGCGCTAGTCAAAGAAACTGGTGAAGCAGTCAAAGGAAAGTAGTAGGAATAGTGCTTATGCGTGTCGCGCAAGGAAGGGAAGATCGAGAAAGAGACAAACGGGATCTTTCCCTTTTCTTTCTCTTTTTTCTGATAATCAGGATTCATTGAAGAGTTTGTCCAAGAGCTTCTGCAGATAATGTTCTATTTTCTTTGCTGTTGCACGATACTCTTCATCTTGGTATCCGTAGGGGTCTTTTATCTCACCCGTTACATCATCATCAACAAATTCAGAGAGAGTGAATGTCTTATCGGGTGGCGCCCATCCGTAGTAGATTGCCCGCTGCTTCTGATCCTCGCTCATGGTCAATATCAGGTCGGCTGTTCTACCCTCTTCTTTATTCAACTCTCTCGGGACATGCGAGGAGACGTCAATTCCGTATTCTTCTTTCATCACTTTGATGGTGTAATAGGATGTACTGAAGTGTCTGACATCGAGCCCTCTGGAGAGCACTTTAACACCGTCAATTATCCGCTTGTTGAGCATGTCTTTGAAAATGTGCTCAGCCATGACGCTTCGGCAACTATTACCCTCACACACAAAGAAGATCCTCAAAGGTTCTATGACCCCCAAGTACAACAGAAAGGAAAGGAATCGTCGAGCGACATTAACTGTCTTCTGCCAAGTAATGCATTTTATTTACCCGATCAGTCTCCCACTTAGAGTTCGTGTCGGAGTTCACTCAGGTTCTCTAATCCATGGTCTTAACGAATTCGTACGCGCTCTGCTGAAGCTCAACTGCCTCGTCAGGTAACAGCACAGGTTTGCCTATACTCAGGGCGCTCACATAGATCTTGGCAATGTGCTCAACTATCTCAGCACCCTCAAGAGCCCTGTCCAAGTTCTTCCCGGTAACCAAGGGTCCGTGGTTTGCTAAGAGAACGGCACTCTTCCCCCCAAGTGCCTTCACAGCGTTTTCTGCAAGCTCGTCTGTTCCAGGCATTCCGTATTCCGCTACCTCTATTGAACCACCGAGAAACGGCACCATCTCATCAATGAAAGGTGGTATAACCATCCTGTTTGCAGACACAGCGCTGGCATAAACAGAGTGCGTATGAATGATGGCACCGACATCCGGTCTCGCCTTATAGACGGCCAGATGCATCCTGTTCTCACTAGAGGGGTTCCTCTTGCCACTTACGACCTTTCCATCGAAGTCGACCACAAGCAAATCCTCAACCTGTGACCTATGATGACCTAGTTGGCTGGGTGTAATTATCATCTGATCGCGGTTTGGCACCCTTACGCTGACGTTTCCTGCCTTCTTGCCAGTCAAACCTTCGTTGTAAATCGCTCTGCATGTTTCAATAACTTTCTTCTTTAGCTCGATTACCACTCTGCCTTCCTTTTTTTTGCTCATACTGCAGTTCTCAACTCCGTTTTTTCTGATACCATAATTGTGATTGGAGGTATTTCCATCTTCAGAGTTACTTTACTCCGATAAAAGATTTAGCATGATTGGTGAAACTGCTTCATCATCTTTTCCGAAGCGTCTTGGCTCAATGCGGCTATCATGTTGACAACCATAAGTCTTCTGGCTTTGCCGTCTGGTAACCACGCACTGGACTGGAATATCGCTGAAATTGATGCCGACTTCGTCGTGTCCCTGGAAGAAAAGTATGGAAAAGCACTGGCGACTGCCGCAAACGTTGTACTATCGGTCTGTAACATACGATTGTTTTACTCATAATAAGATGCTACGTTTATCGAGTCGAACCAAGTTCCTAATTATGACACACAGGCGGTCATCAAATGCCCAGGCCAATTTTCTCCTTCATAGGATTGGTGGGCTTATTAGCCCTTCCTCTCCTCCTTGTGGTGGCGATTGGCTACGCCCCCGCTTCAGTCACGCCGAATGCAGATTTCTTCACTGTCTCCATTGATGGAACGCCTCAGATCAACGTGTCCCGATGGAGTCTTGTAGTGGAGGGGCGCGTGGATCACCGACTCACTTTTACCTACGCGAATCTTACTGCTGAACCGAACGCCACGGAGGTTGCGAAGTTGCAATGCGTGGACGGACCTTCTGGCACGGCAGCATGGACCGGGATCCCTCTCAACAGTATCCTCGCGATGGCGGGAGTCCAGCTTGGAGCAATGGACGTGGTCTTCTACGGCGCGGACGGCTACACTTCCTCGCTAACTTGGCCAACCGAAAACAAGACGGATGTGCTCCTCGCCTTCGCGATGAACGGGGAACCACTGCCCCCAGCCCAAGGGTTCCCTTTACGCGTGGTGGCGCCGAATGAGCTGGGGTACAAGTGGGTCAAGTGGGTCTATCGGATTGAGGTAGTGAACTACGACTATAAGGGATACTGGGAAAGTCGGGGGTTTAGAGACAACGCGGGTCTGCGAACGTCAACTGGCTCCTCGGCTGACTGGCGTATTCACGCCATCCTCTTGTCCGTTTCATTCTTGCTCGGCGGCCTCGCCGCGGTCTCCGGAGCGAAACTGTCCCCAACTATGGCTGCCTTCGACGACTTACCCGCATTCGTCTCGCGCAGGTTTCATATAGTTGCATCGGTGTCCTTTCTCGCATCCGCGGTAATTTCTTTCACGTACTGGGTATTCGAGACTTTCCCCCCAAAGGAGGCGGTCTTCTACACGTTCCATGGGATTGTGGGGTTATTCAGCATAGGTTTGCTCGTCGTCGGGGCGTTAAAGGCAGTGCCGAACCTGCGGCGGCCGCCTGCCAAGCCGTCGTGGCATGGGAAGATCAGCCTGTACGGGTTCACCCTCTTCGCGTTCACTATCCTCTTGGGATTTGTGCTGACCGCAGGCATTGACATCCTCGCACGGTTTGGATAAACCTAAATGGATAGTGAGGCTTGGTTCAGTATTTTCTTCTTGAGCCGCCCTAACATTTTTCTACCTATTTTGTTAACATTAAGAAGTTTTCTGGCTTTCTTGTTTGACAACTCTGACTGGAAAGCAATTATTGCGGTGTGCTGATGCTATTCCCGCTCTCTCCTCAAATAGAAAGTATGGAAAAAGCACTGACAAAGGCCGTTGTAGTTGCTTCATTGACTTGTAACAAAGGATTATATCACTCATGATAAGCTTTTAAAGACTAATCGAGTCGTTCTAAGTTCTGAATTGTGACTATTCTAAAGGAGTGAGGACAAAATATGTCCCTAATAATGGAAAAAAGCGCTATGGACTCTCTCATTAACCTGCTTCGCAAGAAGGGATACGAAGTATACGGGCCTGTTCGCAAAGGGCCAGAGTCTGTCTTCGCCAAGGTAGCTAAAGCTGGTGACTTAGCTCTCGACTACGTTGTGACGATTCTGTCTCCAAAGAAGTATCTCTATTCTCCTTCCGAGAAACTCTTTTCATTCAACGCTGACAACTTCGGTATCAAGGAGTCTTCGGATGGCACAGGGAAGCAGGCGCTTCTCGCTGTCCACCCATGCGATCTGAGCGGGATTCTCCTTTTGGATAAGGTTCGCGCAAGTGGAGCTGCCTTTGAGGATCCAAAATACAAAGAGCGAAGAAACAACACTCTGATAGTTGGGTTGAACTGTTCTAAAGCCGGTAATGAGTGTTTTTGCGCTTCCTTTGGGGCTGGACCTGAAGCCAAGGAAGGCTATGATCTACTCTTGACCGATCTAGGTGACCGTTACCTTGTTGAGACTGGAAGCGAGGCTGGCAAAGCCATCGTAGTAGATCTCAAATTGAAGAAGGCTTCGACTGTCGACACTCAGGAGAAGGAGAAAAGAACTAGGGCTGTGAGGCAATCGATCAAACGCGGCATCAACACTGACGGGCTACCAAAGCTGCTAGACAAGAACTTTAACCATGAGATTTGGGCGAAACTGAAAGACGACTGCTTCTCGTGCGCTGCGTGTACCACCGTCTGCCCAACATGTTACTGCTTCAACGTCGTAGACAACGTAGATTTCTCACTTAAGAACGGTGAACGCGTTAGAAACTGGGACTTCTGCCAACTGATTGAATTCGGTCAAGTTGCGCTTGGCGGGAACTTCAGAAAAGACCGCGACGCCAGAGTAAAGCAATGGATCTACCACAAGCTAAACTACTTCCCACAGCAGTACGGAAGCTTCCAGTGCGTAGGGTGTGGAAGGTGCATCAAGGCCTGCACAAAAGGTATTGACATAACGAACGTAGTCCAAACCGTTCAAAAAGCTTAGGGAGTGAGTAAAAATGAAAGTGGCAGAGTTCAGACCTGAAAAGACCGTAATAAAGAACATTAGGGATCAGACTCGCGATTCGAGAACGCTCACACTGAGTTTTGCTGATGGCAGTAAGCAACATCAGTATTCATTCATGCCTGGCCAATTCAACATGCTTAGCGTATTTGGATTTGGTGAGTCAGCTATCTCCATAAGTGGAGACCCAAAGATCAAGGACACGATTGATCACACTGTCAGGAAAGTTGGCAACGTCACCGAGGCTCTATTCCGCCTGAAGAAAGGGGATGCCATAGGGCTAAGAGGCCCGTTTGGAAACACTTGGCCAGTGGATGAAGCTAAGGGTAAGAACGTGTTGATAGTCTCCGGAGGAATAGGCCTAGCACCTCTACGCCCGGCAATCATGCACATCGTGAACAACAGGGCAAATTACGGGAACTTCGAAATACTTTACGGCGCGAGAAACCCCGGAGAACTGCTCTTCACTGATGAGTTCGACCAGTGGAGAAAGATCAAGAACACAAACCTTCTTTTGGCAGTTGACGCAGTTCCACCTGGTGAAAAATGGAATCACGCCGTGGGCGTCGTTACCGTCCTATTCGACAAGATGCAGAGTAAACCCAAGGATACGATCGTAATGACATGTGGTCCAGAGATAATGATGCATTTCGGTGTTCAAGGGCTGACGAAGAAAGGGTTCTCTGAAGACCAGATCTACGTTTCGCTTGAGCGCAGGATGAAGTGTGGCATGGCTCAATGCGGGGCATGCCAGATTGGGCCGAACTACGTTTGCAAGGACGGACCTGTATTCAAGTCACCGATAATGAAGACTCTGTACGCGTAGGAAGGAGAGTGTTAGTTGAGAAGTTTATTCGTATACTGAGGAGGTTAAATTAACAATGTCGTCAAAAGTTGAGAAACCTAAAGTTGGTGTCTTTAAGCTTTCTAGTTGCGCAGGTTGCCAGATGGTGATGATCTACCACCACGACTACTTGCCAGAGGTTCTAAATGCCACCGACATAAAGTACTTCAAGATGGCAAGACGCGACAACGTTCCTGAAGGCAAGTTTGACGTAGTATTTATCGAAGGCGCAGTCACAGAGCCAGAGCACATCAAGTTGCTCAAAGAGGTTAGGCCGAGAACAAAGCTTCTTGTGGCGATGGGCGCGTGCGCCTGCGATGGCGGAGTCGTTAGCTTGAAGAACACGGTTCCAGAGCACCAGGTTGAGTCAACCGTGTATTCAGACACTTCAAAGTTCACGTCAATAAAGACCCAGCCGGTCGATGAAGTTGTCAAAGTAGATGCCTACGTAAGAGGTTGCCCAGTGGACGGCGGTGAACTGATTGAACTCATAAAGTCAGCGCTAATGGGCAGGAAACCCAACTTGACCAATTACAGTGTCTGCATTGAGTGCAAACTGAACGAGAACCCCTGTCGATTCATCAACAACAAAGAAGCATGTATGGGGACGATTACTAGAGGCGGTTGCGGAGCGCTCTGCCCGACATATAATCGACCTTGCAGAGGATGCAGAGGACCAACAACTGACGCAAACATCATCTCCTATGCTCGCTCGGCACTAGACCGCGAAATACCTGGACGCGAAGATTTACTCAAGAGACGTGAATTTGCTGAGTTTGCGCCGCCCAACGTTTACCCACAAGGACGAAACGTCATCAAGGCAACAGAGGTCGCTATCATATCTACCCCTATTAGCAGCAAGAAAGGAGGAAGTTCACAATGACAAGTCAAGAGAAAACGATCTTTGTCGATTACGTGACTCGGGTTGAAGGAGAAAGTCTAATAGATGTTAAAGTAGAGAATGGCGAAATCAAGGAACTCAAACTCAACGTTTGGGAGCCTCCGAGGTTCTTTGAAGGCTTCCTGGTAGGATGCAAGTACAGTGACGTTGCAGAGATCGTGTCGAAGATCTGTGGTATATGCCCAGTTGCACACATGCTCACAGCACAAAGGGCTGTAGAGAACGCAATGAACTTCACCCCAAGCCAACAAGCAAGACGCCTGCGTGACCTACTGGCGTGGAGCCAGAACCTCTCAAGCCACGTTCTCCACGTGTATTTCCTTGCTGCGCCAGACTTCCTTGGCTACGATAGCGCAATAACAATGCTGCCCAAATACGGTGACGCTGTTAAGAGAGCACTGAAAATGAAGACCGTTGCAAACGGCCTTACCACCATAGTTGGCGGTAGAGCAATAGCCCCACCAGCGGCCGTTCTTGGAGGATTCTCGAAACTACCTTCAGAAGAAGCCTTGAAGAGAAGCAAGGAGGAGCTTAAAGGAATAAGACAGGATGCCATCGAAACAGTGAAGCTCGTTGCTCAGCTCAAGATTCCGGATTTCGAGAGAGAGACAGAGTACGTAGCTATCAGAGGGGAAAAAGAATACGCCATCAACGAGGGTTACCTATACTCAAGCAAGGGGATAAAGGCGCCCGAACGCGAGTACCGCAAGTACATAAGCGAGGTTCAAGCCCCCCACTCAAACGCCAAGTGGAGCAAAGTCATTGGGCGAGACTCATACCAAGTTGGAGCGCTTGCAAGGGTGAACCTTAACCAAGACCAGCTCTCAGAAGACTCCAAGACAGCCATAGAGGAAAACGGATTTAAGTTCCCCACAGACAACCCGTTCGCCATAAACGTAGCTCAAGCAGTTGAGATAATCCAGAGCATCGACGCATGCATCAACATAATAGACGAAATCCTTCCACTGAAGGATGAGACTCCGAACGTTACGGTTGCACCTGGTGAAGGACACGCCCTAACAGAGGCGCCTCGTGGACTGCTATACCACAGCTACCGGATCAACAGAAGGGGACAGGTTGAGAGAGCTGAAATAGTGACTCCGACAGCCCAAAACACGCTGAACATGGAGAACGATCTCAAAGCGCTGATAACGCAGAACATAGACCTTCCAACAGACAAGCTAACGTTCTTGTGCGAACAGCTGATCAGAGCGTACGATCCATGTTTCTCGTGCTCAGTGCACAGTCTGAAACTAAGAATCACAAAACTATGGCCACGGTAGTCTCTTAGAAGCTGTCGATTGAGCCTGAAGCCTGTCCTAGGTCAAGGTTTGATCGTCATCTTTTCCTTTTCTTTTCTTGGTGGCTACTTTGATGGTTGTGATGGTCTGTCTTACTTCAGTCACAACCCCTCCCCCAATCGTTTTCGCTCCAGTCACGACTTCTTCCCTAATCTGTTTTGCTCCGTGTCTCATGTCTTGCCTGAATGATTTTCTGAAGCCCCTGATCGTTTGGTCAAGTTCCTTCCTGTGTTGAAGTTCCTTGTCTTCTTTCGGTTTCTCGTGGAAAGCTTTCTTAAGTTTCTCCGTGAGGTCGAGTGGCTCAGAAGATTCACTCTTTGCGGTAGATCCTTCGTCTTGGTAAGAGCGTTTCTCCTCTTTCTGTACAGGTTTCTGTAATTCACCTTCTGCGCTTTCTGTGTCCGTTTTCTTCAGCCCGAGTTTCTCTTTTAACTTACTTATCTTCATCAGACCCATTCGCCTTTTCTTAACCTTTACCTCGGTACCCAGTGTGTCTTGGCTACCACCAAGCTAACAAGAAACATTAATGTCCCCGAATGATGCACCAGCGTTCGAGGGCTTCTTGTCTCTGCCAACCTGTTCTGAAACCGCATCACAAATGACAGTTGTAGACGGACTATAATAGGTTAATGTATTGCAGGGGGCGATGTCCGCGCATTCTGGGAAACTCGCAAGCGCTATCTCCAAGCGGAAACATGCTTTGGAACCGATGGCTCATGGTTTCCCTCTTTCTTAAGAACTGCTTTTTCGGAAGGATGTGTTCATCCTTGCGTTGACATACTCGTCTTTTCGAGCGATCTCGTTGTTTGCCCCGGGTGAACTTTGTATAACTCTCCTTAGAAATTGCCCTGTGTATGACTCCGGAATCATTGCGACTTGTTCGGGGGTTCCTTCAGCGATTATCCTCCCTCCGTCATCTCCTCCTTCAGGACCCAGATCGATTACCCTGTCAGCAGTCTTTATTACGTCCATGTTGTGTTCGATTACGACGATGGTGTTTCCCGCGTCGGTGAGTCTATTCAACACTTCTAGGAGCTTCTGAATGTCCGCAAAGTGTAGTCCAGTGGTTGGTTCGTCAAGCAGGTACAATGTTTTGCCTGTAGCTTTCCTGCTCAGCTCCGTTGAGAGTTTAACCCGTTGGGCTTCGCCACCTGAAAGAGTTGTCGCAGGTTGACCCAGTTGGATGTAACCCAGCCCGACGTCAGATATTGTTTCAATTACTCTTTTTATGTTCGGTATATTCTCAAAGAATTTGATCGCCTCGTCTATGGTCATGGATAGAACATCCGCGATGTTCTTCCCACTGTAAGTGACGTCGAGTGTCTCCTTGTTGTATCTCTTCCCCTTGCACACTTCACAGGGCACATAGACGTCTGGGAGGAACTGCATCTCCAACCTAATTATGCCGTACCCCTTGCAAGCTTCGCATCTTCCACCACTCACGTTGAAGCTAAACCTCCCGGGCTTATACCCCCTTGCCCTGGCCTCCGGCAGTTGTGAGAACAGTTGCCTGATGAATGTGAAGACACCGGTGTAGGTAGCTGGGTTGGAACGGGGAGTTCTGCCAATAGGCGACTGGTCTATCATGACGACCTTATCAACGTTCTGGAGCCCGTCTATCCGTTCATGGGCACCAGGTTTCTCCCTCGCGCCGTGAAGGGCTCTCGCCAGACCCTTATACAGTATCTCGTCGAGGAGGGTGCTCTTGCCTGAACCCGAGACACCAGTAATACACGTGAATACTCCCAACGATATCTTTACGTCAATGTTCTTCAGATTGTTTTCCT
>JAUQYT010000236.1 GCA_030587605.1 Candidatus Njordarchaeum guaymasense | reverse complement strand
AGAAACACCTGTAATGACTTGCTCGAAGATAATCTAGTGTACGAAACTCTGCTGAGACTCTGGAAGTCTTAGCACCTAGAACCTTAATGAATACCCCGATGCTAAGCCTAACACGACAGATACGCCTGATGAGCGCGTGGCATTCTGCATACGTGAGCTGGACGTTGAGAAGCTACGCATGACGGAAAGAAAATGGCAAAGGCGATGAAAGAAAAATTCTTCTATGTGTTTATTCATTTTTTCGGCAAAAGCTTTTATTATCATGCGTAGATATTCGCTACGATTATGATTGATATCATTTGAGGAACTAGTCGCAACTGTCTTGCTCTTCGCGTGGGTCATCTTCGTAGCAACCGTCCTGACAATGATGATCTACAAGTTCATGAAGAATCGAGGTCTCGACCATAATGTTGCAGTCTACTACAACCGAAAGGTCGTACACATGCTGGCTGGGGGCCTCGTTGGGATAATCGTTCCCTTCGTCTTCAAGACATCCCTTCTACCTTTCGTCATGGCGCTTTTCTTAGCGATTTTCACTTATATTCCTCACAAGATCGGCAGGCTAATGTATTGGTTTCAAACAGAAGACAACATGTATGAAGTTTCGTTCGCTGTCATGTGGGGCCTGATGATTGCGCTTGGGTGGATGATGTCTGGTGGCAACTTCTGGTTCGGGATATTACCGGTGCTCTTTATGTCGGTTGGAGACGCGATCACAGGACTTGTGAGAAACACTCTCTATAAAAAGAGGACAAAGTCTTGGTGGGGGAACTTAGCCATGGCATCGTTCTCAATACTCATAGGAACGATATTGGGAGCGGCTGGAATGCTGGCTGGAGCCGTCGCATCACTGGCGGAGCACTTCGAGTTCAAACCAATTGACGATAATATCATAGTGCCCTCCGTATCATTCGCGATCCTACTTTTAGCTAAGTTTTATGCACCTTGGCTCCTAACGCTTAGACTTGCCTGAAAACCCCAATTCCATAAAAGAAGCATTTCTAGGAAGACATCGATAGAGTCTAAAGTTTAATAACTGAAAGTGAGTACCTCATGACAAACAGCTAACTTTGTTGTAGGACTGGAAAAAGAAATGAAAGCGATCAGATTTTACGCACCGCAAGACATAAGACTAGAGGATATCGAGATGCCGATGATAGGTCCAGATGAGATCCTGGTCAAAGTCGAAGCCACTTTAACTTGCGGTACAGATGCGAAGATATATAGAAGAGGACATCCGATGGTCAAGCCGCCGTTGGTTTTTGGACATGAATTTGCCGGCGTAATAGCCGAAGTAGGCAAAAATATAACCCAGTGGAAGAAGGGGCAAAGAGTCGTCTCGGCCAATTCTGCTCCGTGCAATGCATGTTTCTTCTGTAAGATTGGGAAGCCAAACCTTTGTGAGCACCTCTTAGAAACCCTTATCGGCTTCAGCGTCGATGGTGCTTACTCCGAATTTATTCGTGTTCCGGCGCCTATTGTTAGACAGAATACGTATGAGGTGCCCGATCAGGTTCCTCTTGAGGAAGCGGCTTTACTTGAACCTCTCGCTTGTGCAGTCAATGGAAACGATGTCGCTGATATTAAGATAGGTGACGCGGTTGTCGTCATCGGGGCTGGACCCATAGGACTAATGCACATACAGCTGGCGAAGATTAAGGGTGCAGCAAATGTGATCAGCATCGACTTGAAGGAGGATAGGCTTAAGGTTGCGAGCGAAGTGGGAGCCGACAACGTAGTTGATGCTTCTAGGGAAAATCAGCTGGACAGAGTTAAGAAGTTAACTGATGGCTTAGGTGCCGATGTGGTGATAGAAGCTGTTGGACTGCCGCAAACTTGGGAACTTGCGGTGGAGATGACTCGGAAGGCTGGAACAACCGTCCTCTTCGGAGGCTGCCCCTCCGGCACAAAGATCACGCTGGACACTGAGAGAATCCATTACGGAGACTTGACGATCAAAGGAATCTTCCACCATACACCATTGTCTGTCAAGAGGGCGTATGAGCTTATCACGAGCGGCATGTTCAAGGGAAGACCGCTAATAACGGGTAAGATGCCTCTCTCAGAGTTGAAAGGAGCATTAGAAATGATGATCGAGGGAAGATGCATCAAGATGGCGATCATACCCCATGCATATTAGTGATACCTATTTCTGTGAAATATTGATGTCGTCAGTCTGCACCAACGCAGTTGGAGAAAATGAAACTTCCTAGTTGCGCATTTTATCTGTTCGGAATGGGAAATCGACGTAAATTCTTGTACAGGCAGGGCGCGCTCCTTGATGCGTTGACAGGTGGAACAATTCGAAGTTGGAATGTGGCTTCAGAAAGCATATGTTCATCAGACTATAGTGTCAAACTCGAATTGCTGAATGGAAAGAGCGCCATAATTGCGGAAGATGAGGAAGGCGTTTGGGTTGAAGAGGATGGAAAGAAGATTTGCTTGACTGAAAGCAACGTGAAACTGCCATGTTTTGAAGAATATGGATATGCATCTCTACTGCGCGTTCTTCACCACGAAATCCTTATCAATATCGTGAATGGGAAGCCTGTGCCCAATCTCTTTGTCTACTCAAAGCCGTGGTATCGTGACGGCGCCATGATGTGTATGTGCCTCGAGAAGACAGGTAACCTCCATCTTGTGAAGCATTGGATTCTAGGATTAAGAGAACCATTTGACAGAAACAACTCTGGAGACTGTGAACCTGACAACCTTGGCCAGGCACTCTACATGATCTCCCTAGTATCCGACAGGTTTCACCCACTGGTAGAAACGATCCTTGAAACCGCACCAAAGTTAAAGAAGGGGAGATTGATCGTTGGGTTAACTGACCACAGAGAACACCCTGTGTACCAAACTAAGTGGCTCAAGTTTGGCCTCCGAAGCCTTGGATTGCAAGATCCCTACGAGATTCCGAACATGTTTGACGAATACTCAGCACTCTTCTGGATGGATTACCGAGAAGCACATGTCAGCGGGCCATCTTTCAGTGAAAAGGAAAAGGACCTCTATCCTTATCTTGGATGGGCGGAAGCGCATTTCCATGATTGGCCTCCTCTAATGTCTATCACAGAGTATCAATATCCCATTACTTGGGAGGCAGACGCCAGCCAGGCGAACTATGATGGGATGGCGCTTATATCCCAAGAGTACGTG
>JAUQYT010000216.1 GCA_030587605.1 Candidatus Njordarchaeum guaymasense | reverse complement strand
TTCCCTTTGGAGACGATACGACGCCGAACTCTTCCCTTGGGACAGATCTCCCCTGAAGTCTGACGACCCGTTCAGACAGGTTGATGATGGAGTCAGTCTCCTTCTGATCGCTTATCTTCAGTAGGTCGAGGATCTCTTTAACTTTGAATAAGTAGTAGAAGTCCCTTAAGCTCATAGACATATTGTTATCTATGTGTTCTTTGAATCGTGCCAATGCGTAAGTTACCATTGTAAGTATTTTCGCGCTCGTAATATGGCTACCATCGATCGTAGACATAATGTTGTCAAGTGATACGTAACCCTTGTCTTTGGCGTACTTCACGTTCTTTTTTGACGCTCCGTAGTACTCTACGGCTGGGAAGATTCCTTGATCGATTTGGTCTGCGACCTTGGTGAGAGACCCTTTGAGAAGAGAGACTACGGCTCCCGAAGTGAAAGCTGAGCTCAATTCTTGCTTGGATTCACGCTTTTCCTTCTTCACGCGTGGCTGCAACTTTTTGGAGGGTAGGCTTTCCGTCGGCAAAAATTTCACCTCTATCTGCTGCGGGAACAGTTGCGGGGGCAACGTGGTTCTTCTCGTTCTCGAATAACTTCTTGATGTCAACCTTACGTGAGATGGATTTTTCGAGTGTAGAAGCGATGAAAGCGTAGAAATCCTTCAGTAGCGTCATTCTTTTTGCTACGTATTCGGAGCGTTCCTTCTTGCTTAGCCATATTGATAGTCGTCTCGCGCACTCTTTGAGTCCGAGATCTATTTCCCGTTTGATCTCGTCAACCTCGGCAATGAACTCTTTTCCAACTGTCTTATATGGGATCTTCGTTGAGCATAGGTGTATGAAGATGGCTACTGGCATCTCATTGGAAATGCGATATCTCCTCCAGTCAAGTTCTCTAACAACCTTTGAGGTAACATCACTGCCTTCGTCGTATAGAAGTGGAATTCGGTTCGAGAACCTGTAGAGGTTCATGCCTGGCGGAATCTGCCCCCCATAGGCCAAGCCAACCTCTACTATGAACGCGTGTCCACTGTAAACCGATGGGGACCTGCTCACTGCTGTAACGTAGTTGGGTGACAGTTCTTTCTTGATGCCTGTCTCAAGTATCTCCTCCCCGATCGGGCTTAAGCACTTTGGATCTGGCGGCAGGAACTTTTCGTATTTCTCCATGCTCTCCATTAACTTGATCATTTCTTCCCTGTCCAGTTTCTTGGGGTTCTTCTTGGGTTGCACATCCGCGAATTTAAGGTAGTCTTCAGCTGTTTTTTCACCAACCCTGTGGAAGTTCCTTATCAAGAATTCCTTTAGCGTTTTCGCATTGGAGATCTTGATCATCTGGACAAGCATCTCAGTGTCGACGCCATGAGGATGTGGAAGTATCTCGCAAGGCGGATCCGGTAGTGACTCCGTAGCATGATCGTACTTGTAGACCTCGCCGTCTGGCGTTTCAAATGTTAGATTAGCGTACGGCACTATGATTGCCGTTCTCTTGAAGTACTCAAGGATCTTTCCTTTGCTCCTCTGCCAGTCCCCCATGAGAGAGAACTCAGTTACTGTGCCATGCCATAGCTCTTCTTTCTTCGAAGGTTTCTTAGAAAGTTTCTTGGAGTGTTTGCCGCCCTTGCTCTTATCAACTTTTAAGGGCTCCTTCGGTTTATGAGCCTCCATAAACTTCGAAATCGGAATTATCTTCCTTTCAAGTATAACAGGCTCATTTTTTTGAACGTTTATTTTTAAACTGAATGTGGCTACTTTGCGGGAGTTAACGCGGCAGGTGATTACCTTTATAGGGGACTGGGTTGTCACTTGCCCATAAAGGAAAGCCATTTTTCCTCCGAGTCCAAAGTGTCCTCTGTGTTGTTTTAGCGCCATTTTGGTGCCTGTGAGAATTCTGCCGAATAGTGTAGGAACAGAGTCTGGTGCAACACCAATTCCGTGATCCTCAACGCGCAGCGTGTAGACAGTTGGGTCTTTCTTGTCTTGTTGCTCCCTCTTCAGCGTGACTATTACTTCTGGCAGAGTCCTAGACGCTTCGCATGCGTCGAGCCCGTTCTCTATAAGCTCTCTTACTGCAGTATACAAAGCCCTAGCAGCGTTGTCGAAGCCAGCAATATTCCTGTTTCTAATGAACCACTCAGAAGGGCTCAGTTCTGTGATCATTTCCGCCGGCGCCGTAGCCACCAACTACATCACTCCCAAAAGGAACATTTCTAAGAGCTTCTAAACAAGTCCTCAAAGAGTACCGTAGCATGACGACCTCTAATAAGATTTCTATGGAGTTGCGAGACTCACAAAACTTTAACACAAGTCGATCCGACAGTAAGGAACACCCGTATTTCACAAAACTATAGCTCAATATCCCGCGGAGACTACCTCTTGAATCTACTACCTCACCTAGTCTAGCGACTCGAGGAATATAAACACACATGAATGAAAATGAAGTGCAACAACTGGACATAGGGAAACTCGCAAAAACCCTTTACCATTATACGTTGCGTAAAAGAGAGTGTTTTCTTGAAGGCTTCACTAACTTTTCTTCCTCTTGGGTGGGAGGGCCTTACCCAAAGGAGTTGTCTTGCTCGGCGACTTTGTCTGACTTTTGACTTTGGATTCAAGCTCTTCTAGTCCAGCGTCCGTTACAGGAACACCGATCACCTCAAGTTCCTTCTTCAGAATATCTTCAACTTCACTAACTTCTTCACCAGACACTAGTACTTCTTCAATGGCGCCAGAGTATTTCCTTAGTATGTCCAAGTAATAATCGAGATTATCCACTTCTCCAACAACAGCCGCGAAGTTATAACCAACTCCCACTCTGAATATTAGGATGAAGCCGCCTTCCACCCGTACTACAATTTCTTTGGTTATACCTTCCTTGTACTTCGAACTCAGAAAATCGCCAGTCGAAACCATTGTTGCCGTAGCTGCTGAGAGGAGGTCTGGATCAGGCATGTTGGCAGTAGTGTCACTGACTACGCTCAGCCCCTCCTTGGTGCCAACCATGTAGAAACTAATACCTAGTTGAGGAAGGTTTCCCAGTAAACCTCTCAGTCTTTCCACCTTGCTTTCGTCAACGTTATGCGTTGGCAATCTCAGACCGCCTTCCGCCCACTATCCCTACTTACTCTATGATTACAGCTATAAAAATATAAATGTATGCTTCTTGAGGAGGGCGGCCACTCCAAGCACTTATATGGTGAACTTCCAATCTATTCGATTGGAGGGATATCAGCTCTTCATTACCTTCCATTAGAGTTTGAGG
The DNA here is from genome assembly GCA_030587605.1 of Candidatus Njordarchaeum guaymasense. Taxonomy (GTDB): domain Archaea; phylum Asgardarchaeota; class Njordarchaeia; order Njordarchaeales; family Njordarchaeaceae; genus Njordarchaeum; species Njordarchaeum guaymasense. The sequence continues at coordinate 23,988 of JAUQYT010000216.1, read as the reverse complement.
ATAGTTCTTCTTTTCACAACAATGCGAGGGGTGAGCGTTTCTTGCGTCTCCATCCGTTTAAGAAGGGTTTAAGGGTTCTGGGGATTGCAGAGAGTTTCTCGAGAGACGTAGGCAGGAAATCTATTCTTACTGGGATCGTCATGAGGAAAGATATGGTGATTGACGGATTTGCCGTAACGAGCGTGACTGTAGGTGGTGTGGATTCCACCGACGCCGTAATTGGACTGTTTAAGTCCTTGCGTAGAGGGGACATCAACCTATTGATGCTGAACGGATGCGTAATCGCATGGTTTAACGTTATCGATCTAAGAAGGGTTCATGAGAGTCTAAATCTGCCTTTAATCTGCGTTACCTACGATGAGTCCGAAGGATTAGAGAAATATCTTAGGGAGTATTTCCCGGAGGACTGGGAGCAGAGACTGGGTGTCTTCAATAAGAACTCTGGAAGGAGTGAGATCTTGCTTCACACTGGTTACAAGGTTTTTGAACGAGAACTCGGTATTGAACATGACGAGGCTGTCAGAATGCTGAACATGTTTACCTTTCAAGGCAGTATTCCTGAACCGCTCAGGTTGGCTAGGTTACTTGCGAGAACCATTCACAGAGCCGTTCACAGTGGGTCGGTGACGTTACCTGAGTGAGAAACCACTCAACTGTTTTCTCTCTGAGTGGTGAGTCCGTTTATCGCCTAAGGCGGTCTCCTTGGTAGCGATACCAATAAATATTCGGTATCTTCCACATTCACAAGTAGTCATAGTTGATTGAAATAGTGTACGCGTCTAATGCTAGAATGGAGAGAGAATCCGTATGGTTGATTTGATCGAGCCGGGTGAGACTGCTGAGATAGGCGTCTTCGCTGGTTCAGGCAACTACGATCCAAAGATAATGAAGGAAGCCAAGGAACTCAAAGTGTATACGCCTTACGGAGCAACGAGTGACAATGTCATCGTGGGCTACGTTGGCGAGAGGAAAGTAGCTTTCTTAGTCAGACATCAAAGAGGACACAGGATACCACCTCACAGAATCAACTTCAGGGCTAACATATGGGCCATGAAAGCGCTGGGAGTCACTCGCGTAATAAGCCCTGCCGCCGTTGGTAGCTTACAGCCGGAGAGAATTAAGCCAGGTGAATTCGTAGTATGCGACCAAATTGTGAGTTTCACAGCCGCACCACGAATGAACCAAACGTTCTTCGACGGGGGCGTTGTAGGACACGTGGCGTTTGCTGACCCATTCTGCCCTGAACTCCGAAAGACAATTGTAGAAACAGCAACCAAACTCGGAATGAAGATCCACGGTAAAGAAGTCTCCAAGGACCATGACACATTTGAGTACGTCTGTATCGAAGGACCAAGGTTCTCGACGAGAGCAGAGTCCCTTTTCTACAAGAGACAGGGATGGGACGTCGTCGGAAAGACAAGTAAACAATAATTGTTTTCTTTGTCCCGCATTGACAGCCTATCCCGAGTGTGCTCTTGCTAGGGAAGCGGAAATATGTTTTGCAAACATAGCCATGCCTACGGATACCGATGTCTACGGTTTGAAACCTGTCACAGCAGAGCAGGTCGTGAGATCGATGAAGCAGAACATCGACAACGTTAACAAGTTGCTTTTCAGCGTCATCCCAAGGGTACCAAGGGAACGTGGTTGCGAATGCAAGGACGCCCTGAAAAATGCGCAAATGTGAAAACTAGACCATTGATCGGGAGCGTTGCGCCCCCGGTCGCTTCTAGCACAAAACACTTATACCCTTATTTTTGAATGAGTTGCCAAGGAGATGCGCGGCGATTCTTTTTAAACTGGGAATGTCGTAACCGGTTAAGACATGTTGCGAATCTGCAAGCGGAGCGTTTATTTCTCAATTCCATCTCCTATATACTGTGATCATGGCTTACCAGAACGAGTGGAAGAAACTTATTTGCCAACGAATTCACGGGAAAATGTGAGAAGTTGGGAAGACAATGGAAGACGATGAGAGTCTGAGGCGCGAGTTGCTTGCAATCGGTAGGATAAGTGCTCCAAAGGAGAAAGGGGAGCCGGGAGTAGAAGAAGTACCAATAGAACTCGAACCGATTCCAGAGAAGTTACTAGATGAACTTTCTAAGAAGTTCAAGACATCGCCTCAGACCGCCTACCTGTTGCAGTTCCTTGAGGATGGTGGAAGAGCCGACGTCAAGGAAAACCTCAGGTTTATTGACAAGATTTATGGGGACATCAGTGGCGTCGATATTGTGTCTGTTCAGAAAGAGGGATTGTGGAACAACTTTCTTTGGTCAGTTTTTGTCTCCTATGTGGACAGGGCAATTGAGTTACTCGAATTGGATGATAGAGCGACCAGCATTGGTTCTATCGCCTCTCTTGAGTTTCAAGGCAAAGTCAATGAGATCGTCGAGGGTTTTGTCCATCCCATCGTAACTGAGTGGAGGGCTTATCATCCTCTAGCAACACCTGCTGATACAGCTGTATTCTTCATGACTTTCATCACAGGGTTGGGCCCTGATGACGCATCGAAGCTATTTGTACTCAATAGAGAGAACGCTCGAAAAAGAGCAGAGAAGGTGATAGACGGACTACGGTCAGGGAAGACAGAGCGGGAAGTTGAGTGCATAAATGACAACTACGACCTGATCTTTGAACTCGAGAAACCCGTGTCTATCATGAGTGAATTGTCAGTCTCTCACGTCATATTCGAAATGTTCAGAGAAAAAAGGAAGCTAGGGGAGATACTCTCGTCCATCAAAGAAGGTATAGCAACCTCTACGCCACTCGTTAGAATCAAGAAGATGGGTGAGAAGCTCGTAAGGATGAAGAGTATGCCTGCTCCCAAGGCATCAGAGGCAGTCGTGGTAAAAGAGCCTGAAAAGGCCATTGATGTTCTGGTGAAGGGAGCCTACGACAAGGGGAAAAGAACGACAATAGTCTCCGAGCAAGAGAGCTTTGCAAAGATGGTTGAAGGGGACCTAGAGAAGGACCTGGAGAAGGCACTGAAGAAGCTCGAGGAACGAGCGCTAGGGAAAACCGAAGAGGAAGAACAGTAGACCTCTATATCTGTTCTTGTTTTTTTTGCGGAACCCACGGACAAGGTTCATTAATCGGAAGGGCTAAAGCGATAAGTCGCTATTTTTACAGCTCCCTCCCATGAGATCATCGGGGAAAGCAATGAAACCTTGTCTTGCTGTATATTGGACAGAGAACGTGTCCAGTCTAGGCAGTATTGTATTTCCTATGTCATACAAAGGTGTCCATTCGATAGCTTTAAATAGGCGATATGCGTTATATCTAACATAGTGTTATGTATAGATAACCAAAAGTGATGATTGAGTAACGGAGGAATAAGAGAATGAAAAATGAAGAACTCACCACTTTTGCAGGTGCGTTAGTGGCCCTTGGAATCCTATTCGGAGAGGATCTATTGATTGGCTATTCTTTTATTGGTGGTGGAGTAACGTTAGCGATCATTGCTATGATCAAGTCGAAGAGACAGTTCAAGAAAGAAGAACCCTCACATTAGCGCGCGCTGTAACCAAAAGTGACAACTAGACAACTGAGGAATGAACGATGATTAAGAATGTGGCAATAAAAAGGTGGCAATACGCGATACTTGCCTTCGGAGTCTCAGTTTGTTTGATAGGAGCCCTTCTGATGGTAGTAGGAGAATCGATCTTGGGAGAGAGCCATACTGGAATTGAGGTAATGATCGGGATAGTGGGAATCTGCATTATAGGCTCATTCAACACAACATTGAGGCGGACGAAAGCTTAGAGGAGGGAAGCGTGATGGATACTCTGTGGTTTATTCCCGCCGGCGCGATAGCCGCCATCATTGTATTGATTGGTGTTGTAATAGTATGGAAGATCCTCAAAGGTAGAAGGTCCGGCTATCCTCCACAGGATGAGCGGACACAAAGGATTACTGGAAAGGTAGCAACATATGCTTTGATTATCGGCCAATATTTCACGATAGCACTTCTATTAGTGAATATTATCAGTCAGGAACTCTATGGTTCACCTGCTTTTGAAGTCGGGTACGCACTAGTAGCATCGCTCCTCGTATCTAGTCTGTCATTCCTTATACTACGTTCATACTTCAATAGGAAAGGCGACTTCTGATGTCATTCAGAACTAGAATCAAGGAACTCAGAGCAAGATATGATCTTACACAGGAAGACTTAGCTAAGAAAGTGGGTGTGAGAAGAGAAACAATACTTTACATAGAGAAAGGAAAGTACAACCCGTCGTTAATACTGGCGCACGAACTAGCCAAAGCCCTAAGAACAACAATAGACGAATTATTCGTCTTCGAAGGCGAAAAGAAGAACACGAATCAGGCTTAGCCAAACCACTGATCCAAGCGCCCACGTTTTGCATCCACATGGGTTATGCTAGGAGAATTGGGTGCATCAATTCTTACTTGTTTTAAACTTAAGCAACTTGAGTGGCAAAGTATAGTCTAGGGGTCCACCCTTGCAGATGACACAAGAATCGAAGGAGAACGGATTGTCAGTGCAACGCCAAAGATAGCAATGCTGGTGCTTCTGGATAAAAAGAAGCATGTTCAAAGGATGAGTCGTAACCATTAATCGGAAGGTTTAAAGGAAATAGGAAAATATGACTTTAGAACCAGAAGACGCAATCAGTCCCGTTTACCATGAATTCGATGCCAAGACTGTGGTCACAGGAGGGACAGGTCCCTTGTCCAACGTCGCTGACAGTGTAATTGAAAAGATCGGATTGGAATATGATGAAGAGGTTGGAATACACGTTCACAAGAAGACCCACATTCCTCTAACTATCTATTACGGACATGAAGATGAAGAGCTCGTTTACCTCGACCAGACTAAGCTCCCCTTTGAGCTCACCACTTGGAGAACGAAAGATTGGAAGCAGGCCGCTGACCCCGGGATCAAAGAGATGATCATACGTGGGAGCCAAGCCATAGGTGTTGCCGGCGGATACTGCATGCTATTGGCTGCAGTTAACACTGCTCAATCAGACAGTGACCCTCAGACATTCATGAAAGAACTAAAGCCGAAGGCGGAATTCATCGCGAATGCGAGACCTACAGCACAGCCATTGCCGTGGGCAGTGAACTTGGCGATGGCAGCCGCAGAGAAGGCTCTTAACAAAGGTATGAAGGCTGATGACATAGTACAAGTTGTCAGAGATATAGCTGACTACATACTCGCGTCCGACTTGGCGCTGAACGCCTGCACGAGGAAAGAGATTAGAAAACACCTCAAGGACGGAGACGTAATCCTACATCACTGCAATGCAGGGCTAGCTGGCTCCTATGGGGCGCACGCGACGTGTGGCATCGAGGAGGCTTATGCTGATGGAATGGATCTTGTGCTCATTTCCCATGAAACAAGACCTAGATCTCAAGGTTTTAAACTCACTGTGTGGGAGGCACTACGTTGCGGACTGCCAGTGATCGCAATAACCGATGGTATGACCAACGCAGCTATTCATAAGTACGGGCTAAACAAGGCTATGCTAGGTGTGGACCGAGTCTCTAGGGATGGATCAGTGGCAAACAAGATTGGATCAGCTGACGCAGCCTCAGTCTTCTACGAACATGGGCTTCCATTCTATTATTGCACATCCTACTCGACGATAGACCTTGACACAGAGTTTGGCAAGGACATACCCATTGAGGAAAGGAGCTTTGAAGAATTTATATATCCCTATAGGCTGGAGGCACAGGATAAGAAGCGACGTGGGATCACCTCTGCGAATGCGCTAGACGAGTGGCCGCCTAGAAACTTAGTAGCAACTGGGGGCAAGCCAGAAAGCGGGAAAGTAGTGATTTTCAATCCGGCTTTCGACGTAACGCCACCGGAGCATATCACAGAGATAATAATGGATATAGGTTCATACAAGCCCAATCAAGTGAAGAAATTGACAAGCAAGAAGATTGAGGACAAAGTTAGACAGAACTTGAAAGAATGGGGTGTAACCTCGCCTTTAGAAAAGCTGTGAAGAAACAGAAATTGTTCTCTCAGACGACAAGCTTTTCTAACCAGTCGCTGGAGACCATCTTAAGAGTTTCGTTTGCAAAAAAGAAGATTGGAAAAAGAAGCGTTGTTTGAGAGACATTGATTCCGGAAAGATGTTCTCAACTCCCTTTCCCGTTTAGGGACACTGATACTTCAGGATATTCTTATTACAGGGACACTTCCTGAGTCCTTAGGCGTTTTCTTTCTTCCCTTCTTCAGGTAAACCACCAGCACCACGATCAAGAATACTGCACAGCCAACTATCACGATGGCGAGAGGGATATTGGTGGAGCCAACGTATTCTGAGGGTGCATTGTAGACGGGGGTCCATTGTCCGACTAGTATCTTGAAAGTTCCATTATTAGTCCACTTGTTCAATACTTTGACTCCAATATTGGCGTCTTGGTCCCCAAAGAAGTCATAGTAGCCTGGCACGCCTACATTGTATGGGGCTTTACTTAAATCCAGAACATGAGCATTCATAAGTCTGACAGGACCATGTCCACTGAGCTTGGAATCATCACAATATAAAACCAAGACACCGCCCGATGGTAATGCGGCGTCATACCCTATATTCCATCTACTATCAACCAAGTAGTACGTTCCATTGTTCAATAGTATTCTTATCGCTATAGTTCCGCTATTTAACTCCTCGGGGGCGAGGAGAACAGTCACATTGTGCCCACTCTGAATGCTAGATTGATTGATATTCACTATCTTCGAAGGTGTGATCCAGCCTAACTTGATCTTACCCCACGTTGTTTGATGACTTGGAGAGGTTCCATACGGACGTGGATTCCATGACCCCTCAGCCATCAGGTCCCAAGGACCAACAAAGTCATCTCCGTGCCCCTGTGGAGCGATACTGTAATCGTAGAGATCTGGTAGACCCATACTGTGACCCAGTTCGTGTACTATGACCCCAAGAGGATCCTTGTCGGATACGACGCAAGCATTCATTATCTTCACTCCGCCTATTGTGAAGAGTGCGCCACCTTCCCTGTAGATGAATTGCGAGGTGATGGCGGCTGGGTCATTTGGAGGCATCGCTTCATCATCTCCAGAGTGCACAACGACAATGTGCTTGAAGATCGAGTAGTTGCCCAGTGAATCAACATCGCTTTTAGCTGCAGTAAGAGCGTCTTCTACGAGTTTCTCTACATTAGGTTCATTGGTCCCTGAATCTAGGCCATAATCGTATTCTGATTTCGGCATTGTGTAGTTCTTTGGAATTATCGTCGAGACAATAACTGTCTGGTTATACGATACTTCCTCATAGTAGCTTCTCACACCGCTTGACATGGTCATGTTTATCTGAGCCATTGGAGTTGTGAAGTCTTTGTCTGAGAGTTTTGCTTTTATGACCAGCAATTTCTCCGATTGAAGACCCACGGGAAATGATCCTACTCGGTATCCCGGTCCAACGCTAATAGAGGATGAACCACTATTGTTTTCCGTAACAGTGCTCTCTATTACTGAGATCTGAGACGTGGAAGTTGCCTGCAGAGCTGGTGAGATCGAAACCAAGAGAACAGTTGAAAGAATCGCAATGACCGTTAAGCACTTCATGAATGCGGGTCTGGAACTCGTCATGTTATGTCTCTCCCCGTATTTCCTTCTTTCAAAAGATTTCGTGTATGGTGACGTTCCTTAAAGTATTCTGTGAGTTTGATCCATATTTAAGTTGTTGCAGATTGAGGCTCGACAACTGGAAGAGATGAGAAGATCGCAAGCGCGACGACGATCTGTCACCTGAGCCGACATCGAAGAAATCATCAGAGCAAGCTGTCTATTGTCCTGATATGATGGGCAAGTGAGTTCGCCACGACACGTTTAAATATTGGTTAAGAGCGTTATTCTTTTGAACGCCACCGGACTCGTTTTACTATGAGTAACTGGTTGGTAGTCAAGCAGTAATTGAATTGGCTAGCAAGAAGGATTTTGGAATTGGTTGAAGAAAGAAGTATGAAGATTGGGGAACTTAGCGAGCGTTCTAGGCAGGTAAACGTTGTAGCCCACGTTTCTAATGTGAGTCCAGCAAGAGAGGTCAGCTCCAGAGCCGATGGTTCAACACATAAGGTTGCTGAGGCCTTAGTCGGCGACGAAACGGGATCGATTCTATTGACACTATGGGACGATGCCATAAGCAAGGTCTCCGAAGGAAAGAACGTACAGATCAAGAACGGTTACGTCTCGGTTTTCAAGGGATCCATGAGGCTGAACATCGGCAGGTTTGGGCAGGTCTTAGATACCGACGCTGAAGTCGCAAGTGTAAACACTGAAAACAACCTCTCAGAGAGAGTTGTAGAACAGCCAAGACGCTTTGGCGGCGGCGGCAGAGACTTCAGACCAAGATTCAGGCCACTTTACAGAGACCTAGACGAGCGGGGACCCCGAGGTCGCGGAAGAAGGCCGCCGAGAAGATAGCGAATGGCGAAGCCAAGAGCAACAGGAGCTGAGTGGAGGAAAAGGGTGAATTTACCTTTCCTCAACATTTTTTTGTCAGCCTTTCCCCAGCGGTAGAGGGAGAAAACTCTGAATAGTGGTTAGGCAGTTAGAATAGGTCTAGTAGCTCGTTCAATTCATTTATCTCTACAGAAGCCCTTTCCAGATCGTTTTTTGGCTCCTGCGATGAGTGCAGATCCTTTTTGACTCTGATGCTTGGAACACTGCACATGTTGGCTAGCGCGATATCTCCGCTTGGATCATCTCCGATGATGACTGCTTTCTTCGGGTCAACGTCTATCTCCAGTGATGATTCAATGCGTTCGACTAGCCTGTCAAAGTATTTCCCCGAGGGCTTACATGTCTCTCCAAGTTCTTCTGACGTGATAAATAGGTCATAGTGCTTGTGATATTCTAGGCCGAAGATCTTTCGTTTTCTCTCGCCCTCTTCTTTCCCATTGTTCGTGATTATTATGACTTTATGGCGACGCTTCAACGCTTCAAGGGTCGAATGGGTCTGAGGGTAAGGGGCGGCGTTCTCCTCGAAAACTCTCCAGTACACTTGCATGACTTTGTTGATCATCTCAGGGGGTAGGTTTGCCTGTTTAGTACGTGAGAGCTGTTCAAGCAGCATTCTGAAGCGGAGAGTCTTGTCATGCCTACGTGTCTGAAGCGGATACAACTTGTACTGCCTGTCCTTGATTTCCTTGTAAAGCCTTCTGACCTCCTCTTCACTCACGGGGTTTTTCGCCAGATTTGAAACTTCTTCTGTGACTAATCTTATTGCAGATGAAATGGCAAGTTCTTCCGGAATCAGCGAGAAACCCAGAGTCCCATCCATGTCGATTAGAAGAAGCTCAACATTATCGCCATTGAGCTGTTTTTTGCGTGGGATTTTCATCAACCCCCACCTTTGAATCATTAATCGCGGCCAAGTATACGGGGGTTTCACGAGCTGCAATTGGGACAACTAGGTTCAGCGCTTGTGATCCCCTAGACATTCTGCGTTGGGTTGCTTTCAATATGGCATACAACAACTTGAGTTTCCTCTATTTCTATTTTTTGGGTGATGGCGATAGTCGTTCAAGGTGAGCTTTGTCATTGTAGGAAAATTATTTCAGTCAAGAACACGTGATATCATTATTGGGGGTATCATTAGATTGGTGGACGTGATCACAGCAGGGGCCATTAATTGGGACATAAACATGTGGGTGGATGAGTTTCCTAATATTGGAGAGGAAGTTCCCGTTGGGAAGATTACGAGGGTTCCGGGCGGTAAGGCTGCTAATGTCGCTGTTGCTGCGGCAAGGGTGTCAGGCAAGAAGAGAGTTTCCTTGTTTGGGGCTCTCGGAGAAGATGACATTGGGAGAAAGCAAGTTGAGGTTCTTGCTGAGGAGGGGGTTGACACATCGTGTATTAAGTTCGTACGTGGCGTCGAATCTGGTCAGGCGTATATCACCATCGACAAGAATGGCTCTAACTTCATAGAGACGCTGTTTGGAGCGAACCATGAGTTCCTACCCGATGATCTCCTTGAACGGTTGAGGATATCAGCTATTGAGAAGTGTAAGGTAATTGCGATAAGCGACCCTATTGTGCCGACTGCCGAAAAGATCGCTGCCCTAGGAGCTGAGCATGGCGCTAGGATTCTATATGACCCCGGTACAAAGCTTCAAGCTGGCCTTGAGCAACTTAAAGGAGTGCTGAAGCATACATCCGTACTGATAATGAATGCTGTTGAGAGCAATAGACTAGCGGGATCAATTGACCCCTTAGAGATGAGGGGGAAGCTAAAGGAATACGATCTGGACGCAGGGGTCGTCGTCAAGCTAGGAGAGAAGGGTAGCACTTATGCGGGGAAAGACGATGAGAAGTTCATGATGCCTTCCTTCCCACTTAAGGAATTTGGCCTACAGGTTGTAAGCACGGTTGGTTGTGGCGATGCCTTTCTTGGCGTTCTAGCAGCGTCGCTGTCTCAAGGTTTTTCCGAGACCGAGTCGATCGAGAGAGCCAACCTAGCGGGGGGACTGAAAGCGACAAAAGTCGAAACTCGTGGGTGCCCACGCCAAGAGGAACTTGAGAGGTATCTTGAAATATGGAGGAGGAAAAGTTAGACAACGAGCATAGAAGACTTTAATTGGCATCTCAAAGTAAATTAATTCACGAGTCCGCGATGCTGCTAAGGGTGATGATGAGTTATGGAGGAAGTTGTCATTGGAGGTTCTTCCGCTCAAGTGCTTGCCCTGAGAATTGCCAAGGAATCTGGTTTCCCTTTTATTAAGTTGGATTTGAAGAAGTTCCCTGACGGTGAAAGATACGTGCGTGTCTTGGGCGATGTTGACGGTAAGACCGTCAATGTTGTGCAATCAATGTATCAGCAACCAGATGACTATCTCCTTGAGTATTTTCTGATAGTCGACAACCTGAAAGACATCGGCGCTTCCAAAGTGAGGGGGATAGTTCCATATTTTGCCTATGCAAGACAGGACGGACGATTCAACCCCGGTGAAGCCTTCTCGTTGAAAACCGTCGTTAATCTGATTGAATCAGTGGGTACAGATGAAGTGTACACCATAGACTTGCATCTTCACAGAATAGAGAGTATCTCCAAGCTGTTCAAGATACCTTCGACTAACATTACAGTGGTTCCAGACCTAGCAAGATACGTTAAGCATAACGCGAAGCTCAAGAACCTCGCAGTCATAGGTCCTGACGAAGAGGCAGAGCAATGGGCGAAAGTCGCTGCCGAAGAAATTGGCGCAGAGTACGATATACTTGAGAAACACAGAGTTTCATCGAGAGAAAATGAGAAGTACGGGGAAGTGGAAATAAAGCCGCGTACACTCTCCCTGAAAGGACGCGATGTCTTGATAGTAGATGACATCATATCTACCGGGGGAACCATAATCAAAGCGATGGATGTCCTGAAGAAGAGCGGAGTCAGCAAGATCTACGTCGCAACGTGTCACCCAGTCTTAGTAGAGAATGCATTAATGAGGATGTACGAAGCTGGCGCAGAGATGATCATCGGAACAGACACGATACCATCGCCTATCAGCTATGTCAGCGTTGCACCGACTGTAGCCAAGGCCATCAAAAGATAGCATTCGGGTTGCCGAAATGCAATCGCCAGACATTGGATGATTATCTGTCTCTCCCCAAGCCAACCTAAGTACCACTATCCCTAGTACGCTTTCTAGGATAGCCGTTCGCGAGGCCTCCTACCCCCTTGTCTCCTTAGGCCATTGGTTAACCTTGTTGGGAGTTGAAGAGGTTTAAATATCCTCCATAGGAACAAATTGGCAAAGGGGTAGTAGAGCGATCGCAATGTCAGCTGCCAACCTCTGAAGGGGTTGGCTTGTGATGGTGGTAACAACGCAAGGGTTGACTAGCCTAAGTTCTCATTGGGGAACTACGTCTATTGGACTGGAAGAACGTACGGGTGCCTCCCTAGCCCGTTCCTCTTCGGCAGAACCACTTAATGCCACGCTTGAAAAAGGCAGGTCTGGTGGACATTGGCGAAGGGAAATATACCCTGCTATCGTTAAGCAGGAGTCGGGAAATCCCACAATATCTAGGGTGCCAGTCGTCGACTCTGAGGGAACTCCTCTAATTCCTTGCACACCGGTCAAAGCGAGGCTCCTTATTAGAGAGGGAAAGGCGAAACCTAAGTGGAGTAAGCTAGGGCTCTTCTACGTGCAACTCAACTACAGGCAGAAGCCGAGCAACCAAGTTCTCGCAGTGGGCATTGATCCGGGGTCGAGGTTTGAAGGATTCTCCGTGGTTGGAACTAGAGATACGGTGCTGAACATTATGTGTGAAGCCGTCGACTGGGTGAAGAAAGCATTAGAACAAAGGAGGATTATGAGGAAAGCTAGAAGATATAGAAAAATAAGAAGAAGAGCATGTAGAAGATATAATAGGCATCAAAAGAGGATTCCTCCATCGACCAAAGCGAGGTGGGACGTAAAGGCTAGAGTCGTGGGTCGACTGAGGGAGATCGTTCCGATAGCTTGGGCTGTCGTTGAAGATATCAGAGCTGAGACAAGGAGGGCTCAGAAGCATTGGAATATTAACTTTAGTCCCCTTGAGGTTGGAAAGACATACTTCTACGACAAGTTGACGGAAATGGGGCTGAGAACAGTTCTGAAGAGTGGTGCCGAAACACAGGAATTGCGTAGCAAGTTCCACCTAAAGAAGGGCGGAGACAAGTCGGAAAGAGTCTTTGAGTCACACTGCATCGACTCATGGTGTCTGGCAGCATCGGTATCCGGCGCAGAGACGCCGTCGACGAGGAGCCTCCACTATATGGTTCCACTGAGGTGGCATAGGAGGCAGCTGCGTAGGTTTGAGGCGGGGAGAGGAGGGATCATGAGACGCTACGGCGGAACAATTTCGTTGGGATTGAAGAAAGGGACGTTAGTCAATCACAGAAAATATGGCCTATGTTACATAGGAGGCAATCTGAAGAACAAGTTCAGTCTGCATAGCCCAAAGACAGGAAACAGACTCACTCAGAACGCGAAATGTGAAGACTTCGAAACCTTAACGCGAATATCCTTTAGAACCCAATTCCTTTCATCCGTAAAAGGTGTGGGTCTGCCTAGGTGAATTTGATGAGTGAAGCCATTGGCCCACAGCAGAAAACCCTTCTGTTGGTCTTGAAATGCTTTGGGGGACAGGTTAGGGGGATCAAGAGGCTACAGAAGCTGGTTTTTCTAGCCCAGCGTGAAGGAGTGCTAGACAATGAAGCTACGTTTGTCTTCGCACCTTACCTCAGGGGTCCTTTTAGCACCGAATGTATGGACACCATTAACGAACTCAGCCAAAGAGGATACCTCCAAATTCTAAGGATCTCAGACAGCGCATGCTGTGGCTACCATGTAGTGCAGCTCACGGAAAAAGGCATTGAAGAAGCAAGACTTCTCCAGCCGAATCAAGATGTCAAGAACTTCGCTGAGAAGTACTCTTGCCTCGATACTGAAAGACTCACCAAAGAGTCGTATAGGGAATTCTACAGAATGGTTAAGCCGACAATGCTTTACATCAATACTCCAGCTATTGATGAGGTGACGTGCTATCCTTCGTCTCCACATTGGCGTAGCACAGTAGGACAAAGAATAAAACTGGTCGTCCCGATCAGCAAGACTGTTGCCCTGGATCAGAAAGATGTTGAGAAAATTGAGAGTATTAGGGATAGGGCAGCCGTCTTCACCTCAACGAATCAAGTTCTAGACGACTGGAAAGTGAGGAAGATCGTTCCTGGGTGCATAATTAGGACATATGGTGTTTTCCACGATGCTAGGCAGACCCCATTAGGCATCGTAGGGAAGTTCTCCCACAGTTTAACTTCCACTGCGAACAATGCTATTGATGTTTTGATAGACCCCTTCGGCAGAATATTCTTCGTCGACTGCGAAGCAGAGACTCTCTTGAGTTACGTAGTCGAACTATGTGGAGAAGTTGGCGTCTCTGTCACGTACCCTATCATAAACGCTCTGTACATCCTAGGTTATGAGGTTCTCCGAGGAGTTAGGGGAGATAACAGTAGCGCGAAAAGGGGAGGTATTAGTCAGCAAGCCGATCTAGGCTTCAGGCGAGCTGATGAAAACTTCGACCCGTCGTCAATGTTCACGTGAGATTGGACTCCCAAACTCCTGGCCTTCACCTTTCCGGAGTTGAAGAATGCCGTTCAGGAATTGTGACGTTCTTGTTGAATTCCCTCTCTTCATGATTTGGTAAAGGTCAGAGGGAGTATCGAGATCGATCTCAAGGTCTTCAGATCGGTAGACTATTAGCGGGATCTTTCTTGAGGTGGCTTCCTCTATGTGGGCTTCAAAACTGTTCGCCCCGTACCGAGTTGGAATCACATTTGGAGGGTTTCTTAGCAGGGCATTTGTGCCTTTGGATCCTGAGGGCGAGATTACGACTAAAGGATCAACCGAGTTTTCCAGTTTACCGATGATACCATCGATCGTATTTGACCTAACCAGAGGCACATCTACTGGTAATACTAGAAGAGGGGAAGCGCACCTTGATTTTAGTTTGTGTTCCGTGACTCTTGCTATTGATTCATTGATTCCACGATCAGCTATGTCCATTATTGTTTTGACGCTGAAACTTGATGCGTAATCCGTGACATGCCTGTCTGGGGTTATTATAAATATCTTATCGACCAAGCTTGATTTGTTCAGGCAGGTTAGTACGTCCTCCAACATAACAAGTACCAATCGCTGCCTATCTTCCAAGCCGAGGATCTCAGAGAGACGGGTCTTCGACTCTGAGAGTTTCTTCACAGGGATTACTACATCTGCGTGGGGTTTCAACTATCTCGACCTTTTGCAGCCAAGTTTAGGACAATCGTCGCCAATCTAATCTTGTCTTCCAGAGTGTTCATAACAGTGTTTGTTATAACTGTATCTAATCCCATTAATTTGATTTCCCCATCTAGATGGGCATCCGCTTCATCGATTACGAAATAATCTATTAGTTCCTCGTAGAACTTGGCGACGCCAAGGGCCGAAACCTCTAACCCCGAGCTCCTCATGAACTTGTCCGCAGGCCCTTTTAGAGGTTTCCCACTAATTATCGGGCTTATGGCAACAACTGGACATGTTGCCTTCTTCAGTGCCTCCCTGATGCCTCGTACTGACAGTATCGGTCCTATGGGGGCGATCGGATTGCTAGGGCATATGATTATCAAGTCAGACTTGCCTATATTTTCAACCACGCCTTTAGCCGGTCGAGCTGTTCGAGAACCATTGTACACAACTCCTTTTACTTGATCCTTGCATCCTCTCTTGACAAAGTATTCCTGGAAGTTTATCACTGAACCGTCCTGTATCTTGACCGTTGTTTCAACCTTGTCATCTGTCATCGGAATTATTTTCACGCTGTTCACTCCTAAGGAGGAGCAGAGTATCTCCGTAGTCTCTGAAAGCTTGTGACCTTTCCTAAGGAGCTGTGTTCTGTAGATATGAGTTGCCAGATCCTTGTCCCTTAGGTTAAACCATTTCTCTAACCCGTAATATTGGTTTAGGGCATTTAGGCAACTGAAAGTGTCATCCTTAATCCCCCAACCTTTTTGCTCGTCGACTATGCCTGCCAAGGTGTACATTAGTATGTCGAGGTCTGGTGAAATGTGAAGACCGAAGAGCTCGAAGTCGTCACCAGTGTTGCCTATGACAACCAGTTCCCCATGCTTCAGGAGCTTTGACAAGCCGAGTGCAAGTTTAGATCCTCCAATTCCACCACTTAGAGCCGTGACGAGCAAGACTGGCGAGGCACCTCCTCCTATGAACGAAGAAGGTCAGTAAAACTTGTTATGTCTCCGCCTCAAATATACTTGATCATGGACGGAGCGCAGAACCCGAACTCTTAGTGAGGGTTAGGCCCTCATTACTACTTGTTCGATGCGTTTCCTTTTTGGGGGAACTGGCTGCTCATCGGGGTATCCCATGGCGATGAAGGCTTGAGGATCAAATTCCTCAGGAAGATTCATGATTGTCCTTACTGTTTCTCTGCAAAACAAGGGTGCGCACATCCAACAAGTTCCCAGTCCTTCTAGGTTCGCAACCAATAGCAAGTTCTGTATTGCAGCAGAAACACTCTGAACTGCCATCAAGTATTCGGCTTCTCTTCTGCGCTCGTCTTTGTAGCGCCGCATGTCTTTCATCGTTAGACAAACCAGGAGAAGAACGGGCGAACTGAGAATCCTCTCTTTTGCACGAGGAACTGTTCCTCTAGCCTTTTTGACGGAGAGTCCATCAACAACTAGGTCTCTTCGAAATAGTTTAGTCATTTCTTCAACCAGTTTCGATCTAGTTTCACTCTTCTGGATGATGACGAATCTCCAAGGCTGAGCATTGTGTGCTGATGGAGCCCATGTCGCAGAAACCAGCACTCGATCGATAACCTCATTGGGAACCTCTGAGCCAGTAAATCTTCTAACACTTCTTCTCGATAGGATTGCTTGAACCAACTGATCCTTCAAAGACGAATGCATATATGCGCACCTTCAAGCGTTTTACTCTTCCTTCATTTATCGACTTACCAGTGACTTGTAGGCATTTCGATAATCACACGTGATTTCTTTTTTAGCTTTTCCTTTTGCCCCTTACGAAAGCTAAGCTTTGGAAAAGAGTCTCGGTTAAAGAAAAAACAAAGAATAGAAAGAGTTGGGGGTGCAGGATCCGCACTTTCAGGCAGATGGTCTACACCTTTTCTGCGATGCCGCCAACCTCTGTGGGACCAATCGATACTCCTCGATGGCTCTTAAGCCATGTGTCAATCGGAACTCCGAGAGCCTTCTCCACCACGGGGCGATGAATCGAGTTCATTGAACAGAACGGGATTATCGGTCCTGGAACACCTTCCTTAGCTGGAACACCGTAATTTATGACGCATCTAGAGACTCTATCTAGGTCAAAGTTGTAGGGATCCATGAAGTGCATTGAACCTACAAGTATGGATGATCTGCTGTACTTTCCTAGGGCTTCATATGATGGTTCCGTGAATAGTGTCTGCAGCATGTCGACGATACTTTCATCTTTAACGAACTTTTCTACGACTTCCAGAAGCTGGCCTTCTAGTGTTCCTTCTCTCTGGCGCTTATTCAGTTCTTTGATCAGTCCGTGGTAGTCAACGTAGTGTGTAATAGGGTTCACTGTGCCGTCTTCCTCTATGAAGAGGTATGTTGCAGCTCCACATGCTGGGTGACATGAGAACTCAACCCCAGGTTTGCCTGTTAGCGGTCCAAGGACCCTACTCAATGGAACCGTTGAGCAACATGCGTAGAAGTCGCTCTCCTTGACCATTCCATCCGTCTGCTGTTCTAGAAGCTTAGCTATGTCTGGGACAGTGATCCTCATTTTGGCTCGTTCTTCCTTATTGATTCGCCCTGTTATCGAGACTGGTTGAAAGTTGATTCCTCTGATGATGTCCTTGTTCTTTATGGCAAAACGCAATATGTCTCCTAGCTGGTTGTCGTTTACTCCTCTCACAACTGTTGGGACTAGAACAATGCTATGGAGTCCCGCTTTCCTACAGTTCTCCAAGGCCTTAAGTTTGAGTGGAAATAGATCTCTGCCTCTAGCAATTTTATACGGTTCTGGTGTTACACCATCAAATTGTAGGTATAGAGTGCTTAATCCAGCTTTCTTTACAGCCTTGGCGAAATCGAGGTCTCTGGCGATCCTTATCCCGTTAGTCGCGACCTCAATATGTGTAAATCCAACGTCTCTGGCTGTACGAACTATCTCTGGGAAGTCTTTTCTTACGGTGGGTTCACCGCCAGCGAACTGAACAGCCGGCGCCGGTACAGGTCTGTTGCTCTTGAAGTTCACCAATATCTCACGTATCTCATCCAGTGATGGTTCGTAGACGTATCCCGCTGTTGCAGCATTTGCAAAGCAGATCGGGCAATGAAGGTTACACCTGTTCGTTACATCTATCAAGGCTAAAGCCGTGTGAGATTTGTGGTTTGGACACAAGCCACAGTCGTACGGGCAACCGTGCTTGGTCTTAGTTCTAGGATTCTCGACCCCCGCTCCTGGGAAGTCGTCGCATACAGCTTTCTTGAAGTATTCCGCGTCCGACCAGTACGTGTCGGTGAATGTCCCGTGTTCCTTACAGGTTTTCTCAATAATGACTTTTCCGCCTTTTTCCTTGACCTTCGCATCAATAACCTTGAGACATTCAGGGCATATGCTCTTCGTAGCATATGGGGTTTTGTAGTTTCCTATACATGATGACATATGAGTTCATCTCACTGCTTGTTGGTTAACCGTATTCCTATATTCTTTAGTTGCTAACAAGTTGCAGTAGCACGTCAGCTCGGTTTCAACACGAGAAAATCCATGTCTACTGACTTTGACGGTGGATTCGTTTTACGAATATAAATCAGTTTCCATATTTCTCATACTCGGTCTATCGAACAAGAATCATGGAAACTCCTCATTTAGAAAAAAGCGATCACCCGGTCAGATGCTAGCCTTGTTCTTCGGTTTTTTCAGGGGGTTTTACCTTTATCTTTAGCAGGTCAATTCCTTCGCCGGTGATGGTGAAGGCAACCCAGTTGGAGTCGTGATGTACGCCTTTCAATTTCCTGATCCTGAACTGCTTGACTAGTAATCCGACCTTCATCAAATTGGGTTCATACCGCAAGTCAATGATTCCATCAACAATGTACTCCAAGAGTTCCTCGTATATCTCGAAGATCTTGAGACCGTAGTGGTGGGAACAAAAGATTGGAACAAGACGCTCCTTGGAGCACTCCGCTCTCCACGTCTTTACGTACTCAACTGTCCTATAAGGTTCTTTGAGGTTAAGAAACCAGAGTTCAGTGACGGAGTCAATGAAAACCGCGCCACGGTTGTGTAGCCCCAACTTATCAACCAGACTAGTTATTCTCTCAGTGAGGTCATCAAGATCCATGGGAGACTTAATGAGCGTTATATAGTCGGGAACTGATGATTCAGATATTTTCCGTCTGAATGAAAAACAGTCAACGAAATGCAGCAGGTTCTTTTTTATGTACGGCTCGGGGAACCAACCGAAGCTCGTTAGTTGCTGCATGAATCCACGTGGCGAATCGTCGAGGCAAACCACTATGCAAGGCTCTCCAGTTTGGAGACGCTCATAGATCATCTGAGCTACAAGGACAGATTTCCCGGTTCCCCCTTCACCACTTATTAATGTGAAACTATTGCGTGGGATTCCTTCGGGGAGAGAAAGATCTAAGGCCTTTATCCCAGTCTTGAAGTAGCTTACTTCCTCAACCACGTCTTCTCCCATACAATCTGCCCCTTCCCATTACCCATATTTCGGCTAGTGATGAACTTGATGTATCTCAATCCAGTATTTTAATGTAACTTCCCCACTTATTTCAACGTTGGCTCAAAGTTCAACTCGCTTCTTCAACACGAGCAGCGCTGGCTAGAAAATCTTAATTATCAGTTAGGGATAACCATATACTGTGTTACCCAGATAATACCGCATCCCGTTCATTATTCAATAAAGGTGGCGCCCATTGAAGCTAATAACGGTTAAACTACCGGAGGCCTACCTTAGCGGTATAGATGAACTCGTCACAGCGGGAGTCTACCCAAACCGCAGCGAAGCAATAAGGGTCGCCATAAGGGATATGCTGAAAAGAGAGGTCTGGGTTACAGGCAAGCCCAAAGGAACATAACAAGTCTTGCATTGAACCAGATCTGGGCTTGTCGGAATTGTCCTCTTCTAATGATGGCGAATTGTCGGTAGAGCATATTTCTCTGCTACTGACTTGTAAGCTTCAGCCACTCGCTTAACTTGATCCCATGTCAGTAGGTAAGTGCTCAAGTGAAAAGACTTTGACAATCCTGGCTCCAACCCCGTGATGCCGCGGCTCTTCAGTTCATCATAGAGGAAGAATCCTCTTCTTTTGTGTTTCTCAGCGATTTTGGCGAATGATGGCGAATTGTAGAAGGTAATGTCGTGGTTGTGGGGTTTGTCGCCGAGTTGTTCGATTCCCTCAATTTCCTCCATTTGGGCTGCGAACCACCTTGCCTTCTTGACTTCTTCATCCCATCCCTTAACCCTTTGAACCACGTGAGGAAAACTGGCCATCATCGAAACTGCTGGAAGACCCCGCAGAGTGCAACCCAGGAGTTCGACTTCTTTCCTGCTGAACTTCTTACCAGACCATGAGCCTTCTATGGTTGACGTCTTGAAGACTAGCTCTCTGAACTTAGACGTAGTTGCTAGCAAACCTGCCGGTCCACATGCCGCCATGGATTTATGTGCTGATGCGACGAGAAAATCTGCCGAAAGTTGTCGGCCAGATACAGGCATTCTCCCAACAGTATAAGCGCAGTTGAGAAGAAACGGAACCTCATACTGCTTCGCTACTTTTCCAACCCCTAAAGCATCCGCCAAGTTACCGAATTCATAGTCCACGTGAGAGAGTACTATCAAGGATGGCTTCTTACCAGTGTTTTTCTTGACCTCCTCGACCTTCTCAGCGAAGCCCTCAGGTGTAACTTGGTAGAACGGGTGACCTTTGCTTAAAACCTCAATAACTTTCAAACCTGCATTCTCAGCTGCCACGTAGGTAGTATAGTGAGAAAGACTATCCACAACCACGGTACTTCCCGGTTTGGCGACTGAATGCATGACTACGAAAATTCCCTCTCTTGCTCCATGAACTAGCCGAACATTATCCATGTCCACGAACTTAGCTAAGTCTCCGATGAAGTTACTGACTGGAGGGTCTTTGACCAAATCCAGTCTTCCACCACCAGGGACCCCACAAAAGTCGCACACGCTATAACCGTTACCAAACTCTTGTAGTACGTGTCGCGCCTCAGGAGGGATCACTCCACCTGTTTGGATCGGGTTAACGTTGATCAGGTTTTCAGTGGTTCTCCTGTGGAGATTCTTGTACTGATCCAAGTTAATCGAGTCAAACCACATCAACTGGCAACCCCTGTAGTACCTATTAGGAGATAACCGAAACCGATTATTAATCTAGTAGTTT
This sequence comes from Candidatus Njordarchaeum guaymasense, assembly GCA_030587605.1. Lineage (GTDB taxonomy): Archaea > Asgardarchaeota > Njordarchaeia > Njordarchaeales > Njordarchaeaceae > Njordarchaeum > Njordarchaeum guaymasense. Next base: position 3,031 of record JAUQYT010000216.1, on the reverse strand, counting down.
ATCATCTTGGATTCTGGTGAATTCAAGTCAATAGAAAAAAGTTTAAAGAATGAAGCATTACTATTAACTCAATACTGTAGCTGGGAAAGGGATTTCATTTTGACGTGCTAGGGTAGCCTAGTCGTTAGGCAGCGGGCTGCAGAACTAGAATTAAGGACGATAAGCTGAAACCCGCTTACGCAGGTTCAAGCCCTGCCCCTAGCTCCAGAGCAACCTATACTATAGTTCTCGTAGCACTTCGTTTATCTTCTCTTTCATTTCACTTGCGGACTTGGTTGGGTCTTCGGACTCGTATATGGATCGACCTATTATCGCAAATGTGCATCCTGCTTTGAAAGCTTCCTTTATCTCTCCCCCTTGGGCTCCTATGCCGGGCGAGTATATTGGAACCTTGTCTCCTACTATTCTGTGGATTTCTTTTATCTTCTCGGGGTAAGTTGCACCGACGACTATTCCATCAGCTCCCCATCTGACAGCTTTCTCGGCAAACACCAAGTATTGTGGTAGTGGATTCTTCGAGTGTTCTGGTAACACCCTCTGTCCGTATCCTTCGGTAGCCCCTTTGTGAGACATGTAGGTTAGCAGTATCACCCCTTTACCCCGTTCTCTTGATTCGCTCATTATAGGTTCTATCCCGCCTTCCCACCCAATAAAGGGATTCGCTATAATAGCATCGAATCCCGCGTCGAAGTAATGCCTAGCGATCCACCTGTTTGTATGTTCAACGTCATTTGCCTTGCAGTCCATTATCAAGGGAAGAGAATGGTTCTTTGCTTTTTTGATAATAGCTTGCATGAGGTCGTAGAGACCTAAGGGTAAGAGGAGCTGGTGATTAATCTTTAGGGCGGCTATGTGTTCATTAGTGCGTTCGAGGATTGAGAGGGCCTTTACCAGTAGCTCTTTGCGGGTCACATCCATGCCGCTCTGCGGTAGTTTAGCCGAGATGTCCAAAGCCAATACTAGTCTGGTTTCACGAGACGAGGAACTTGAGCCCATCAATTCCTTGAAGCTTCTTGCGCTATTCTTCATGTGATGCCCTCACTCTGCTGTACGGCGTCTGAGTATAAATAAGTGTAGTTGTTCCTGATCACTGGTGGTGAATAGAACAGTCAGTCACCTCATTCTCCCCTAGTTGCTCGTCATGTCTCTGCGGAACGCGAGGTGGTGGTTCATTCATGGCTAGTGGGATTTGGTTGCCAGTTTTCAAAGAAGCTGCTGAAGCCGTTAGGGAGGCGGTCACGCCTCTAGTCGGAACCGAACGAGCTGGTCAACTTGTCAAAACAAAAACCGAGGGCGATGTGACTACGAAGGTGGATGCTGTAGCCGAAGAGGTGGCTGCAAAGGTTCTCGAAGAGAGTGGTATGTCCTTCACCTTGATAAGTGAAGAATCGGGGATAAGGAAGTTTGGCAAGGAGAAAGGCGGAACCATAGTTCTGGACCCTCTTGACGGCAGTACGAACGCTATACGTGGAATACCTGCATACTCGGTTTCAATAGCTTTTTCCAAGGGTAACCGGCTAGGCGAAGTATGCGAAGCCTTGGTTGCCGATCTAGCAAATGGAGTACTGTTCGAATCTGAACTACACGAGGGGGCGAAGCGCAACGGTAGTCCCATATCCTCCTCCAAGACAATCCGCAAGCTTTCAGAAAGCATGATAGGAGTCGATATGAACTTGGTCGACCTGCGAATCTACTCGAAGAAGATCATGGGGATTCTGAACATGGCGAGAAGGAAAAGGTACTTAGGTTCAAATGCTTTGGAGGTGTGTCTCGTGGCATGCGGGAAATATGATGCGTTCATAGATCTGAGGGGAATGAGCAGGGTCACCGACGTAGCAGCAGCATACTTGATTTTGAAAGAAGCTGGGGGAGTGATGGTCAATGAAAGAGGGGTTGAAGTCGACGTGGAGTTGCTTCCCACTTCAAGGGTATCATTTTTGGCCGTTGCCAATACCGAGCTCTGCAAGAATGTACTGGCGAACCTTCAAAGAGGTCTAAGGAACACATAAGGCAACTGCGGTCTCAAAATACTTATTCTTTATTCATCGTCTCACCTAACTCTTGCCCCCGCTGGAATCGAAGGGTCGGCAAAGATCACATAAGGTCTCCCATTCACGTCAGCTGCGAGTATCATCCCCTGACTTTGTACGCCCATGATCTTCTTCGGTTCCAGGTTGACTACCAAGATTAGGTTCTTACTTTCTAGATCCTGCGGACCGTAGAACTCTGCCACACCCGCAACCACCTCTCTTGTCTCGCTGCCTATGTCGACTTTCAGCTTGATCAGCTTCTTCGAAGAGGGAAGCTTTTCCGCTGCCTTAACCTTTCCGATCCTCATCTCGAGTCGCCCAAACTCACCAAAAGAGACATTATGTGACATCGCGGTTTTACACCTCAACTCCACATATGATTAGTTATACTCAGAATACAACTAAACTACCCGTCCTTTTAATGTTAATTGAAGTTCAGATAGATCAGCAGAAATATAAAATAAATGACCATAACAATTGAGTGAGAATAACTCTCGTGGGTCTACTATTATTCTGCATGTATTAGCGGCAGAGGAAGGAGGCGCACAGGGGTATGGATTATTCAAGACTAGGCATCGTACTGGGGATCATGGTGATCCCAGCATACTTCTGGATTCTTGCCGGGATTCTCGACCTTTGGAAGATCCAAGTTGCCATTCAGGATAGTACACTAGCTCTATTGGCGCGCTACCTAGTTGCGCCGTTGTTCTTCTCGATACCATGGATTTTCTTCATTTACCTAAACAGAGATAGAATGGCTGAAACAATTAAACACATGACGGGAACGACAACTCTAATACCGGTCAGGTGGAGAATCTTCTATGGGTTTAATACATTGATTGTAATTCTATTCTTCGCGCTCCCATTCTTTTCTCCAGTCTTGGCTGTTGTCGGCGCGGTTATACTCGCAGGCAGAATCTATTTTGTGGCAGAATTCATCAGGGAGAAAAGGCGACGCACAAAGGCGCTGTTCCTGTTTTTACTTCTTTTTGCTTGTACTG
>JAUQYT010000206.1 GCA_030587605.1 Candidatus Njordarchaeum guaymasense | reverse complement strand
CGATGTCCTGAAACAATATGGCTTCGAGGTCAGTAAGGGGTTGGTTATCGAAGCTATTCTTGAGCCTCGACATGTCGAAGAGAGAGGCAATTAGTTCTTCGCCACTAAGATCATGAACTCGAAACATGCTTTGATAGTGGTTTATGAAGATAGGAAAGAGTGTCTGAAATGTTGGATCGCGCATGCTACCCTGAGCTCAATTGTCTACTTCCTTAGGACCTTTTAACGCAGCCCGCGCGGAGAAAAAATGTCATCCTCAAAATGCGTTATTGCGCTCGTAGAAATTGATGAACTGACCGTAGAGTTTAAATACCAGACGTTTTTCTTTTTTGCAGTTTAAGTGGATTACCATGTGTTTCATGCAAGGGTCTACCATGTTCTCGTTGGGGGGCAGTAGTAACTGCCTATATCGTACCCTTGAGTATGAAGCGCAAGATCAAGCTGCCGAGTAAAAGCGGCTGAGTCCACGTTATTATGACCCTTGCATGGCTGTCTTTTGCTGGAACCTGACTCAATGGAATAAACGCCAAACAAACAGAATACGCCAGCTTGACTATTACAACTACGAAGTGCTTTTCCGGATCATAAACCAATTTCAGATCAAAACAATTACTCGTTGAGTGCTTCGTTCGGCGCGCTACGCGCGCTAATTGCTGGAAGATTCTGTCTAGCGCGCAAATCCAATGTTCACAACAAAAACTGTGCTTAGGTGGTAGAGCTTGGTTCATTGCGCCAACGTGCTACTTTGGTGAGCTTGTCTCACGCAGGTTCAAATTCTGCCCTCAGCGCCAATCACTTGCCGGGGTAGCTTAAAGGTAAAGCGAGCGTCCGTTAACCGCAGAGCTGAAGGTTCAATTCCTTCCTCCGGCGCCATGAAGTAACAGTTCAGTGGCAAAATGTTCATCCGTCTCGCGTGCGACGCAAGGTTCGACTCCTGCTTGCTGCACCAAAGAAAAAATGCCCACCCTGCCCAGTACCTCCTCGTGGTGCGGGTGGATAACGCAAAAACTGGGCATATATGAAATAGGAGAGACATGATGAAAGAGGAAAAGGCGCTTTGCACGCTATCTGCTAGAAACAAGAGCATACAGCCTGCTACTGCAAAGAACGATGTGCTCAGACAACGGATAGTCGCACAGATCATGCCTGAATTCAGAATGGAGGAAAGAGCATGTCCCGCACTGTAATCACCGACATCGTCATCCCCGTAGTCTCGAAGATACTAGCTGACGCCGGATTCCCAGGTCTCTACGGGCAAGTAGAGGTAAGGGACGAGAATCTAGAAGAATACTTGGAAGAGGAAATGCGAAGACTGTTCGGAGTCATAGGAGCAGATAGGTGTCAACATCTGAAAGAACAGCTTGAAGAGGCAAAAAAGAACGACCCATTCGCATTCGAACATCTGCTCAAACAACTACTGACAAAGTATGTGAAGATGCAAATCATGCTGAGACAGGCAAGAGACAAGAAAGACGAATCGGTAGATCCTCCAGACAGATTCGCAGAACAAAGACGCAGATACAACATGCTCCTTGAACTGCAGAGAAGGAGGATGGAAGAGTGCTGATAGAGCCCACGTTACTAGTGTTGTTGGGACTCATCGTCGGCCTATACGTCACTGCCAGGATCGCCGAGAATATACAGCAAAGACAAGGCCAAGCTGGCGCCAATCCGAATCTGAAGCCGATTGTGGAACGCGTGCCACCCATCCCAATCAGACCTCAACCTCAGAGAACCTTACCAGAACATCTGATAAACAGACGCAGCCCAGCAGGATTCACTTATCGTCCAGCGCACCAACCAGCAAGCGTATTGACGGAGACAATGCCGGTCAAGGAATGGATTGAGAAATGGCGCGAATCAGTAGTGCTTCTGATCAAGTGGGGCGAAAGAAACATAAGCGATGCACGAGTGCGATTGGAAGTTGGAGACTACAGATCAGCTCTAGACACTGCAGTCACAGGAGTGGAAAGAATGTCAAGGGCTCTCCTTCACTGCCTTCGGCGAAAAGCCCGACATAGAATCAGGTCAAGATGAACCGCTAAGGCTGGCATCGCTGAGGCTCACCGGAGACGAAAAAACAAGGTTCGAAACAGCTATCGAAGCTGTAGCAAAACTTCATCAGAACAGAGCGGTTCAGAAATACCTGTCAACGCAAAAGACCGGCATCGACCTTATTGACACTTCACAGACCAAGGCTCTGCTTGACTCAGCATCAAACGTGGTTGCGCTCTTTGCACAAATCCTCCATGAACATTTTGCCACCGAGTTACCTGAACTGCGCGAATGTTGTCCAAAATGCTACTCAATAGATGTTACACTGTGGGCTTTCAATCGGCTGACAGCATCATACACGTGCAATCTCTGCAAGCAAAAATGGACCAACTCATGAAGAGCAGGGACATGAACTAGCCAAAGACAGTATGCTCAAGAGAAGCACTGAGAAATGTATTTTCCCCATTTTTAACCATATATGATGAAACGGAGTTAAAGTGTATGAGAATGCGGAAACGGAGTCCACAAAAAAAAGTTTTTTCGACCGCTATCGTTCTAGTAGTCCTAGCTCTATCCGTTTCTGTCCTTCGTGTAAATGCAGAAGAGAGAGATAACGATGCAATTCGGATCTATGCGGCACTCACTTCTATAGACACGGCAACCACTGAGTATGTGTATATGAGTGGCACTGGAGACAGCATGTACCCTGCAATAAAGGCTGGAGACAATGTCAAAGTTCAGTTTTATAGGAATGCAAGTTCGATTCAAGTAGGTGACATAATCGTATATAACGCTTGGATGATTGGTGTAACAACAAAAGGCATGTGGATTGGACACCGAGTCATCGGGAAGTATAAACAAGGTGACACGTGGCATTTCAGAACTAAGGGAGACAACTGCCCTGAAGCTGATGGTTGGAAAGTCCCACAATCTGCGGTCTTGGGCAAGATCGTCAGCATAGAGCATACTGAACGCTCGTATGCACCCGCAAAGACAACACCTAACTCAGAACGTGCAACATACCCAATTATTTCGCTTCCACAAGTATCGGAGACATTCCTCTTAATCATAGGAAGTTTTTGTCTAGGCGCTATACTAGCAGTGGTTGACAATCTGAAACATAGAGAACAAAAGAACATTCTGAAGAACGCCAACCTCTATTCATGCTATAGTTGCAGACACTACAGCATTCAATACACATATAGATTGGAATCGGTCTACGGAAGGATAGGGTTACGTAAAACACCAGACTTCTCTAGAGGCTTCTGCAGATATCTCAACCTTGTGGTTGAAGATTTTCCAAGACGAAACTGTGGACATTACGAACCGAAAGCATGCCCCGGATCATCGCGAATCCATGTATAAGTATGAAAGTGGATTTTGAGAAAATGGTCAAAGTTGTGCTGTCTGCCAGTAGAAGGACAGAAATACTCCGATTTCCCGACTATCTAGTGAGAACCCTTGCAAAGCGGTATCCTCCCGAGAAAGTCCACACTATTGTATTGTGGACGAAGACACCGCAGCTGATCTTCAAGGAACCAGTTAAGAGCGTTCTAAAACAATACAACCTCTTCGTCCTATGCACTGTGACTGGGTTGGGAGGAACCTTCCTTGAACCGAACATCCTAAAACCAACAGAAGTGACACCCCACTTACAAAGAATTATAAATGAATTCTTAGACGGTGACCCTGAGAAGATTCATGTCAGGTTCGACCCCATACTCAACCTGTTGATCGATGGCACGAAGCTCACTAACCTATACAAGTTCCCAGATGTGATAGAACTCGTGGCTCCTGCGGAGATAAAAACCTTCAAGGTCAGTTGGGCAACCTACTATGAGAAAGTCAAGAAGAGATTGGATGAGCGTGGAATAGGAATAGCAGACTTCGACCTTGAAGACCAAGCCAGATATCTCGTGGAAAACGCTCAAAAGTATGATATAGAGTTGCGAGGATGCTGCGTCGACCCTGAGTTAGAAGAGATGGGAGTAAAAAACATGGGCTGTATTGATGGAGAAGAGTTGCAGAGATTACATCCAAACAGAGAACCGTACCCCGAAGATAGAGCAACAGGGCAGAGGGAACTATGCAGATGCACCCGTAGCATAGACATCGGCTGGTACTCCATGATCTGTCCCAACGGCTGCATCTACTGCTATGCAAACCCCAAAGAAATTGATGCACGTGCTTGATTCAGGTTGGAACGAGCGCGCGCTCTTACTATAGATATTCGCGCGCTGGCGTGGATTAAAGAAATGCACGTAGGAAAAGAGGGGAATGTTTTTGTTTGGCTGCTTAGACTGTACGTGGCTGAGCCTGCGTAGCTTACTTAGTGCGCGCGCTTGATCGATCGATCTTTGAAACTGTTCTAACTTCTAGGACAGGATGTTCTAAAGCTTAGCATAAAATCTGTCGGAGACCATAATTCAATGCGGTGAAGCTTCAATGGAAAAAGAAACCATTAGACGTGCAAAGCTTTACGGTGTGGCTGCTGTCCTTCTTGCCATTTTGCTAGTCTCAGTGTGCTATCAATTCGGTTACATCCCGCAGGTTTCAATTCCGTCAACATCAGCGATGCCAACGTTCAGTTCTTACGGGGAACTCTATGATTATTTGAAGAAAGATTCACAGCCACAAGGATGGTGTCCGTACAGTGATTCCTCGGGTAATGTGGTGATTTTCATGTCACCAGGAATGCGTACTCTTGGTCCTGAAGGGGTGGCTCAAGATTTAGGATTCAGCAACTTTGCATCTTCATATTCAAAAGTGCAGCATTCAGCAACAAACATTCAAGTCAGTGGTGTTGATGAGGCAGACGTAGTGAAAGTGGATGATTACGGCTACATTTACAAGATCACGGGGAACAACATCACAATTCTCAAAGCCTACCCTCCGGGAGAGGCAGAAATAGTCTCTATACTAAC